>JACQFK010000336.1 GCA_016200125.1 Planctomycetota bacterium | reverse complement strand
CGTCGGCGTCGCGGGCGCGGATCGGGATGAAGAGGCCGCCCGAGGTCTGCGGATCGTAGAAGAGCTGCCGCTCGGGCTCGCTCAGCTCGTCCGCGAAGCGGATCCTGCCTTCGAGGTTCCGCGCGTTCGCCGGCGTCGCGCCCGTCGTCACGCACTTCTCGAGCAGGTCGCGCGTGTCGGGGTAGACGGGGATCCGGTCCGAGAAGAGCCGCATCGTGACCCCGCTCGCCCGCGCCATCCCGAAGGCATGTCCTCCCAGGCCGAAGCCGGTGATGTCCGTGCAGCCCTTCGCCTCGAACTCCATCATCGTCTCGCAGGCGGCGCGGTTCAGGACCGCCATCGTCTCGACGACCGCCCTCAGCTTCTCGGGCGCGAGGAGGCCCCGCTTGGCGCCGCTGATGTGGACGCCCGTGCCGACGGGCTTCGTCAGGACGAGCGCGTCGCCGGCCCGCGCGCCGGCGTTCGGCGTGACCTTCTTCGGATGGACGAGGCCGGTCACCGAGAGGCCGTACTTCATCTCGTCGTCCCGGACCGTGTGGCCGCCCAGCAGGAGCGCGCCCGCCTCCTCGATCTTGGAAAGGCCGCCTTCGAGAATCCGCCCCAGGGTCGGGGAGTCGACCCCGGCTCCCGGGAAGCAGCAGACGTTGAGCGCCGCGATGGGCGTCCCGCCCATCGCGTACACGTCGCTGATCGCGTTCGCCGCCGCCACCTGGCCGTAGAGATAGGGGTCGGAGATGACGGGCGTGATGAAGTCGATCGTGAGCACGAGGGCCGTGTCCGGGCTGAGGCGGTAGACCGCCGCGTCGTCGGGGGTCTCCATCCCCACCAGCAGCCGGTCGTTCCGCTTCGGGAGGAGGCCGGACGTGATCTCCTGCAGGAGCAGCGGGCTCAGCTTCGCCGCGCATCCTCCGCTCTTGGACAGGCTCCAGATGTCGCAGGTTTCGGACATGGCATCCTCGGGTTGGGGGTGGGGGGAAAGACCGGACCGGCTACGCCGGGCGCGGGAGGAGGGAGGCTCAGCCGAAGGGGCGGTTCGTCATGCGGATGACTCCAGTCTAGACAGTTCGCGACCGGGCCGCTATAAGAAGAAAGTTGCATCCGTTCCGGCGCCCTCCGGCGTTATACCGGGGGAATCGTTTCCAGGGAGGATTCGGACCATGAAAGCCCTGTCGCTGCTGATCATGATGAGCGCCTTCGCGCTCCAGGACAAGGTCGACCTCAAGGTCGGCGACGCGGCCCCCGCCTTCGAGGGGAAGGACGACGCGGGCAAGGACTGGAAGTCCGCCGACCATGTCGGCAAGAAGGCCGTGGTGGTCTTCTTCTTCCCCGCCGCCTTCACCGGCGGCTGAACGAACCAGGTCCGCGGGTTCCGTGACGAGATGAAGTCGTTCACGGACCTCAACGTCGAGGTCATCGGCGTCAGCGGCGACACGGTCAAGACCCAGGAGACCTTCAAGAAGGTCGAGAAGCTGCCCTACAGTCTGCTGTCCGACGAAAAGGGCGACGTGGCCAAGGCCTTCGGCGTCACCGTGGGCAAGGGCGGCACCTTCAAGAAGAAGATCGAGGACAAGGACGAGGAGTTCGTGCGCGGCTGCAGCATCCAGCGCTGGACCTTCGTGATCGACAAAGCGGGCAAGATCGCCCACAAGGAGACGAAGGTGAAGGCGGCCGACGACGCGAAGACCGTCCTGGAAATCCTCAAGAACCTGAAGTAGGAGAAGCCATGACAAAAGGGCTGTGGGCGGCGCTGCTCGCCGGACTCCTGGCGGCTCAGGACCAGAACCTGGGGAACTCCTACCTCGGGAAGGCGCCGCCGGAGCTCGCCTCGGAGAAGGAGCAGTGGCTCAACTCGGAGCCGCTCAAGCTCGAAAAGCTCCGCGGCCGGGTCGTCTGGCTCGAGTTCGGCTTCCTGAAGTGCGGCCCCTGCCGGAAGTTGAAGCCCACCCTGGCCCGCTGGCACAAGGACCTCTCCGAGAAGGGGCTCGTCGTGATCGACGTCAGCGACGGCGCCCTCGACCAGTTCGCCGACCTCAAGAAGGAGGTCGCGGAGAAGGAGGAGAAGTTCCCCGTGCTCTGGGACAAGGAGAGCAAGATCTGCACGGCCTACGGGATCCAGGCCTATCCGCAGGCCTATCTCGTCGGCGTCGACGGCACGGTGGTCTGGGAGGGGCTGCCCAGCGGAAAGATCGAGGCCATCGAGAAGCTGATGGCGATCGAGATTGCAAAAGTGAAAAAGTAGATGAATAATGGCCCTCTGGCCGTTGTTCATAAAGATCATCATAAAAATTGATGGAGGAACTATGACGAAAGCTCTCGCGCTCCTGTTCGCAGCGGCCCTGGCCGCCCCGGCGTTCGCCGGAGAGGATTCGACGATCCAGCTGAGGGTGTACGTGGACGGCATGAGCTGTCCCACCGGTTGCGCCCCCAAGGTGGCGAAGGCGCTGGCCGGCCTCCCGGGCACCAGCAACGTGAAGCTCGAGGACTTCGACAAGGGCCTCTTCACGCTCGCGCTCGACGGAAAGACCGAGCTCAAGGTCGACGACCTGAAGAAGTCGCTCGGCGAGTACAAGGTCAAGAAGATCGAGGCGACCGTCTCCGGCGTCATCAGCGTGAAGGACAAGGAGATGACCCTCACGACCGCCACGGGCCAGAAGTACGGCCTGAACCTCGCCGACTGCTGCGCCGACGAGAAGGCGACCGTCAAGAAGGCCGCCGAGACCAAGAAGGAGACGGCCAAGAAGGACGAGTGCGAGAATTGCCCCGTGGCCGCCGCCGCCCTCAAGGCGAAGGTCGAGGCCCTGGCCAAGGACGGCAAGAACGTCAAGGTGACGGGCGCCGTCAGCTCCTGCTGCGAAGTGTCGATCACCATCGCCGCCATCGACGAAGTGAAGAAGGCGACGAACTAGTCCGACGAGCATTCGAACGGCCCCGGAGCCACCCTCCGGGGCCGTTTTCTTTTCCGCACCCTCCGCCGGCCGCCGCGGGTTGAACCTCTCGTGAGAATCGCGCTCGCCGCCGCCCTCCTGCTCCTGGGCGCCGCCCCGCCGCGGGACGAGAAGGTCAATATCATCCACATCATCGGCGACGACGTCGGCTACGACGACCTCTCCTGCTTCGGCTCGAAGGACATCCGGACGCCGAATCTCGACGCGCTCGCCCAGGAAGGCATCCGGCTCACGTCCTTCTACGCGCCCGCCGGGACCTGCACGCCGAGCCGCGCGGCGATCCTCACGGGCCGCTACGCGAACCGCGTGCAGGGCTGCGAGCGGGTGCTGTTTCCCAACGACAAGCAGGGCATCGAGGCCTCGAAGGAGATCACGATCGCCTCGCTGCTCAGGAAGCAGGGCTACTCCACGGCCCTCGTCGGCAAGTGGCACCTCGGCTGCACGCCGGAGCACCTGCCGACGAACCACGGCTTCGACCTCTACCTCGGGATCCCCTACCCCAACGACCACGGGCCCGAGCGCGACGGCGGCAAGGGCAACCGCGGCTTCCCGCCGATCCCGCTCTACCGCGGGACGAAGATCGTCGAGCAGCCGGCGGACCTGGCCTCACTGCCCGAGCGCTTCGCCGACGAGTCGGTGAAATTCATCACCGAGAACAAGGACAAGCCCTTCTTCCTCCATCTCGCGAACATCGAGACCCACACGCCGTGGTTCGTCTCGAAGCGCTTCCAGGGGAAGAGCCGGGCGGGGCGATACGGCGACGCCGTCGAGTGCATGGACTGGATGGTCGGCGAGATCGCCGGCACCCTGAAGAAACTCGGCCTCGACAAGAAGACCCTGCTCGTCTTCACGTCCGACAACGGGCCGCTCGTGAAGCGCTACGAGGAGCTGGAAGCCTGCTACGGGGACTACTGCAAGGTCGACACTACCCGGACCCACGTGCTCCGCGACGGCAAGTACCAGGCGCGCTACGAAGGCGGCATCCGGGTCCCCTTCATTGCGCGCTGGCCCGGGCAGATCCCGGCGGGCGCGACGTCCGGCGAACTGGCCGCGGGCTTCGATCTCTTCGCCACCTTCGCCGCGGCCGCGGGGATCGAGGCGCCGAAGGACCGCGTGATCGACGGGCGGAACCTCCTCCCGCTTCTCAAGGGCGAGGCGGGCGCGAAGTCGCCCCACGCGGCCTTCTTCGGCATCGGCGGCAAGCAGATCCAGTCCGCGCGCGAGGGCCCCTGGAAGTTCGTCCCGCCCGGACAGCTCTACAACCTCGGCGACGACCTGGGCGAAAAGAGCGACGTCGCCTCGGCGCACCCGGAGATCGTCGAGCGCCTCAAGGCCCTGGTCGAGCGGGCGCGGAAGAACTTCCAGGAGGACAAACCCCTCGACTGACGCCGCGGCTGCGGGTACCATCCACGCCTATGACAAAACTCACGCTCGCGACCCCGCTCCTCTTCGCGCTCGTCGGCCTCCAGGATCCGCCGAAGGAGGCGGACCTCCTGCTCCACTTGACCTTCGACGACGGCAAAGCCGAAGGCGTGTCGGGCAAGGTCGAGTTCGCCGAGGGGGTGAAGGGAAGCGCGCTCAAGCTCGACGGCTCGGGCGGCTACGTGCAGATCGCCAACTCCGAGGCGCTCGACAAGGTGCAGGCCGACAGCTACTCGCTGGCCGCCTGGTTCCGGCCGGACAGCGTCCCGCCCGGCACGGAGTCGGACAACAACGCGCGCCACGCCATCCTCGTGAAGGAAGGCTACCACACGGGGCTGAGCTACAACAGCGAGAAGCAGTTCATCATGGAGCACTGGCTCGCCCCGGCCGCGGGCGGCGAGCAGCCGGTCTGGGCGGGCGCGGGCACCTGGGAGGATTCCTGCGACGCGGCCAAGTGGTACCACGTCGCCGGCGTCGTGGACCGCAAGGCGGGCACGACGAAGCTCTACCTCAACGGCGAGCTCAAGAACACGGCCGAATGGGAGGCGAACAAGGCGTCGCGCGATCCCGGCAAGTCCCCCTGGCGGGTCGGCATCGCCGGGCCCGGCGCGAAGAACTGGTCCTGGCCCGCGAAGGGGCTGATCGACGACGTCCGCATCTACAAGAAGGTGCTGAGCGACGCCGAGGTGACGGCCCTCTACAAGGCGGGCGTCAAGTAGCGGCGGACATCAGCTGCTGATCGCCGGCGCCCGCGCCGGGAAACTCCCCCGCGACGCGGCCCGCCTTGAAGACCAGGATGCGGTCGGCCATCTGCCGGACCTCCTCGAGCTCCGAGGAGATCAGGATCACCGCGCCGCCGCCGCGGGCCAGCTCGCGCACGATCGCCTGCAGCTCCGCCTTCGCGGCGAGGTCCACGCCCTTGGTCGGCTCGTCGAGGATCAGCACTCTCGGCTTCGTCTCGAGCCATTTCGAGAGCACCACCTTCTGCTGGTTCCCGCCGCTCAGCTCCGAGGCCGCCTGGCCGGGCCCCGCGCAGCGGATCCTGAGCTTGTCGACGTACTCCTGCACGAGCGTCCGCTCCCGCGCGGAGGAGACGGCGCCCCAGCGGGAGATCTTCGCGAGCGAGGAGAGCGAGACGTTCTGCCCGACCGGCATCTTCAGGATCAGGCCCTGGAGCTTGCGGTCTTCAGGGACGAGTCCGATGCCGTGGGCGATCGCGTCCTTCGGCCCGGCGATGCGCACCGGCTTTCCGTCGATGCGGATCTCGCCCGGCGCGGGATCGATGCCGAAGAGCGCCCGCGCGAGCTCCGTCCGGCCGGCGCCGACGAGGCCGAACCAGCCGAGCACCTCGCCGCGCCGCACCGAGAAGGTCGCGCCGAGGAGGTCCCGGACCGAGAGGACCTCGTCGCCGGCCGCCGCCGCCCGGCCGCGGTCGACCGGAACCTCCCGCCCCGCCATGTGCCGCACCAGCTCCTCGCGCGGCGTCTCGCGGGCGTTGACGGTCGCGACCCGGCGCCCGTCCCGCAGCACGGTTGCCCGGTCGGAGATCGCCTGGATCTCCTTGAGGCGGTGCGAGACGAAGAGCAGGGTCACGCCGCGGCTCTTCAGGTCGCGCAGGATCCGGAAGAGGACCTCGACCTCGCCCTCGGAGAGGCTCGAGGTCGGCTCGTCGAGCGCCAGCACCTTGGGCTCGAAGGCCAGCGCGCGGACGATCTGGACCAGCTGCTTCTGCGCCACGGAGAGGCGGGCCACGGGAAGGGAGGGATCGTAGTCGAGTCCCAGGTCGAGCAGCCGGCTCCGGGCCGCGGCCTCGAGCGCCGCCGGGCGGAGCCAGCGGTAGCTTCCGAGGAAGACGTTCTCCGCGATCGAGAGGTTCTCGCAGAGCGTGGTCTCCTGGGGGACGAGGCCGATGCCCAGCTTGTGGGCCCCGTGGGGCGACTGGATGCGGACCGCGCGGCCGTCGAGCAGGATCTCCCCCGCGTCGGGCGCGACGACGCCGCTCAGGATCTTGAGGAGCGTGGATTTCCCGGCGCCGTTCGCTCCGACGAGCGCGTGGATCTCCGCGGGTGCGACGTCGAAGCTGACGTCGGAGACGGCGTGGATGCCGCCGTAGCTCTTGGTGATCCCGCGGAACGTAAGCATTGAGATACCGGGCTATTGAGTCATTGACGGACAGTCAGCGGAAGCCCTTCCGGCCAGGACGGAGCCATTGCGATGCGCTGGACGGATCCCTTCGAGTTCACTCCGCCCCGCTGAAGACGAAGGTTGTCCCGGTGGACTCCCGCTGATGGTCTTCCAAGAGCTCGATTCGTCAATAACTCAATTCTTCCCGAACCGCTCCGCCCACTCCTTCTTGAAGGCCTCGAGGTTGTCCTTCGTGATCTCCTGGAGCTTGCCGTTGATCCGCCCATCGGCGCCCGCCTGCACCGCCTTGCCGTCCGCGAGGTCCTTGAGCAGCCGCACGCTCTGCTCGCCCCAGCCCCAGAGATCCTGCGCCAGCAGCATCGCCGCCTTGCCGTTCTCGAGGTACTGCCAGCCCTTGGGGAGGGCATCGCAGGAAACGACTTTGGTCTTGGTGGGATCGATCGAGTCGAGCCCCTTGTCGCCGAAGACCGCCCAGCCGCCCACGAGCACCATGCCCGCGAGGTCGGGATAGGTGCTCACGGCGCCGGCGAGCTGCTGGATCGCCTTCTGGAGGTCGTCGTTGCACTTGTAGACCTGCAGGATCTCGATCCCCGGGAAGTGCGCCTTGAAGCAGTCCTGCGCGCCCTTCACGCGGTTCGCGAGGTTCGGCGCGTCGGTTCCGGTCTGGACGATGACCTTCCCCTTCTTGATCATCGTGCCCAGGAAGTGGGCGAGCTTCTCGCCGCACTCGAGATCGTCGGTGCCGTAGAACACCTTGCGATTCGAGCCGGGGGCGTCGGAGTCGAAGGTCATCACCGGAACGCCCTTGCCGATCGCGTAGTCGATCGCCGGGGTCACCGTGTTGGCCTCGTCGACCGAGACCGAGATGCCCGAGACCTTCTGATTCGCCAGGGTCCGCACGATGGACACGCCTGCTGGGCCGGGTTCGACTGGGCGGGCGCCTGCCAGATGATCTCGATCTCGCAGTTCTCCTTCGCCTCGATCTCCTTCGCCGTCTTCTCCGCGCCCATGCGGCCGTAGTTGAAGACGTCGTTCGAGAGCATCTTGGGGATGAGGGCGAAGCGGTACTTCTTCTTCCCCGTCGCGCTGCTGTCGCCGCAGGCGGCGAGGCCGAGAAGGAGCAGGCCGAGCAGGAATCTGTTCATGTCGTTTTTCTCCCGAACCACTTTCCGAGGCCCGCCCCCGTGCGGAGCAGGTCGATGGCCACCGCCAGGATGATGGCCGACCCGTAGGCGATGTCAATATATTCGGCCTTCACCCGCAGTTGAATCAAAAGTATCTCGAGGACCTGCAGCGTCACCGCGCCGAGAAGCGCGCCGGCGACCGAGCCGTGTCCGCCCGAGAAGCTGACGCCGCCGATCGCGCAGGCGGCGATGATCCGCAGTTCGTAGCCGTTGGCGATCGCGACGTAGGCGGTGCCGTAGCGGAGCGCCATTGCCGATCCCGCGAAGCCGCTGAAGAGCCCGGCCGCCGAGTAGATGCCGACCTTGATCCAGTCGACCCGCAGGCCCGAGAAGCGCGCGGCGTCCTCGTTGCCGCCGACGGCGTACACGTAGCGCCCCCAGCTGAAGCGCGCCATCGCGACCGCGGCGGCGCCGCCCAGAGCGAGCATGACCCAGGGGGTCTGGTCCGCGAGAAGCTTGAAGAGGAGCGACGGCTGTCCCCGCCAGTTGAGCGCGATGACGGGCCCGCCCGTCACCCAGTAGCTGATGCCCCGGGCGATCGAGAGGAATCCCAGGGTGGCGATGAAGGGCGGCAGCTTCAGCTTGCCCACGAGGAGTCCGTTGGAGAAGCCGATGATCCCGCCCGAGAGAAGGCCCGCCACGAGGGCGATCGGCCCGGGCACCCCG
>JACQFK010000326.1 GCA_016200125.1 Planctomycetota bacterium | reverse complement strand
GCAGGCCGACGCCGACGAACCTCCCCGCGCCGAACGCGACGTCGACGAGCGTGTCCACGGCCTTCGTCGCCGGCGCGTCCTTCCAGTCCCGCCCGTCCTTCGAGACGGCCCGCCGGCCGCGGTCGCCGACGCCGACGAACAGACCGTTGCCCCAGGCCACGCGGCGGAGAATGTGCCGGCCCGGGATGGGAAGGTAATCGCTCCATTTGGCGCCGTCGGCGGACTGGACGACGAAGGGCGCGGAGCTGCCCACGGCGCCGGGATCGCCGCCGATCCCGAGGAAGCCGCCGTTCCCCCAGGTCATCCCGCGGAGGAAATTCTTGTACTGGCCGTCCTTCGTCAGGGTCTCCCACTTCGCGCCGTCGCGCGTGACGGCGAACAGGTTGCTGCCGCCGAAGTTGCCGACCGCCACGTGGGCGCCCGAACCGAAGGCGACCGCGCGGTAGATCTCCCCCTCCTTGCCGAGCTGGAGGTTCTTCCAGTCGGCGCCGTTCTCCGAGACGATCCGCTGGCCCTGGTGGCCGACGGCGACGAAGAGGCTCACGCGAGCCCCGGCAGGCGGCCGCCGTGCGCCGCGTGCTTCGACGTCCGGCTCTCGCCGAAGGCCTCGACTTTCGCGCCCATGCGGTCGAGCATCTCCACGTAGAGATTCGACATCGGCGTGAGCTTCGCGAACGCGAGGTGGCGGCCCGGCTTGATCGTCCCCTGCGCCCGGCCGGCGAGCAGCACGGGATAATCGTCCCGGCCGTGGCCGCCGTCGGCCATGTAGGACGTGTAGAGGATCAGGCTGTTGTCGAGCAGGGAGGAGCCCCCCTCGTCGATCGCCTTCATCTTCCGGATCGTCTCGGCGAAGAGGCCCGTGTACCAGGCGTGGATCTGGCGGCAGGCCTCGCGGGCGATCGGGTCCGCGTTCTCGACCCTGTCGGCGTTGCCCTGGTGCTCCAGCGTGTGGCAGTGGCGCTCGTAGCCCACGGTGACGACGCCCGGGAAGAGCGCCTCGTCGCTGCCGACGGCGAAGGTCACGACGCGCGTCGTGTCGGTCTGGAACGCGAGCACCATGAGGTCGGCGAAGAGCCGGGTGTATTCGGCGTGGATCTCCGGGTCGCGGCCCGTGGCGCGGTGCATCTTCGAGGCCATCGCGCCGTCGGGGAGCTTCGCGGGAAGGTTCGGCGCCGAGGGGCCGGGATGCTCCGAATCGAGCGCCGCCTGGCGCTGGAGGTCCTCGACGAGCTGGACCCGCCGCTCGACCGTGCGGACCGAGTGGAGGTACTCGTCGAGCCGGTGCTTGTCGGCGCTGCCCAGGTCCTTCTTGAGGCGCGCGGCCTCGTCGAGGACGAGGTCGATGACGCTCTGGTCGTCGGAGTCGCGCTTCGCGCCGGGCGCGGCGGCGGCCTCGGCCCGGCGGCTCCAGTCGGGGACCGCGACCTTGCGGCCGCGGAACATGCGGTCGAAGACGAGCCGCGGGTTGGCCTCGAAGGGGACGGGCTGGTCGGCCGCGCGCCAGGAGTAGCGGGTCTCCTGGTTGCTGAGGCCCATCTCGAGCGAGGGCAGGTAGCTCGCGGCGCCCACGGCCTGGGCGGCCGCCTGGTCGACCGAGATCGACGCGCTGACCTTGCCGTTGACCTTCTTCGCCTCCTCGGCGCCGGTGAGATGGAGGAAGCCGGCGTGCTCGTGGCCGTTGAGCCCCTCGGCCCGGCCGCCGTGGGAGAGCCCGGACACGACCAGGATGTCCTCCTTGAGCGGCTCGAGGGCGCGGAGGATCGACGGCAGCTTCCCGAGCGGCCCCGCCTCCTTCGGCTTCCAGGATTCGAGCACCGTGCCGCCGGTGGTCGTGAAGATGCCCATCCGGAGCGGCGGCCGGGCCGCGCATCCGAAGGAGGCCTTCTCGAGAAAAGGCAGCGCGAGCAGCGCTCCGGCGCCGCGCAGGACGTCGCGTCTCGTGAGCTCCATGTCAGTCTTTCGCCTCGCCGTTCTTGCGGTACTGCATCGGGAAACAGGTCGCGATCCCCAGGACCATCGTCGAGAAGCGGTGGCCGTTCTTCTCGAGGGCGGCCTTGATCGCGCGGATCGCGCACTCGTCGGAGTCGCGGACGTCGCGGCCCAGCGCGTAGGCCAGCATCTGCTCGATCATGTTGCGCTCGAAGGCGTCGCGGCTCCGCAGGAGGACCTGCTTGAGCCCCGCGACCCCTTCGAAGCGCTCGCCGGAGGGCATCACGGCGGCGGCGTCCTTCGACTCGCGCCAGGCGCCCACGGCGTCGTAGTTCTCGAGCGCGAAGCCGAGCGGATCGATGCGCTTGTGGCAGGACGCGCAGGCGGGCTGGGTCGCGTGCGCCGCCATCAGCTCGCGGAAGGTCCTGGGCTCGGCGCCCTTCTTCTGCTCCTTGATCGTCCCCGCGTCCGGCGGCGGCGGAGGCGGCGGCGTGCCGAAGATCGACTCGAGGATCCACTTTCCCCGCAGCGTGGGGCTGGTCCGCGACGTGTGGGAGCTGAGCGCGAGGATCGCGCCCATGCCGAGCAGGCCCCCGCGGTGGTCCTCCGGGCGGATCGCGACCCGGCGGAAGTCCTTCCCCTCCACGCCCGCGATGCCGTAGTGGCGCGCGAGGTCGCCGTTGAGCCAGGCATAGTCGCAGTCGAGCAGGTCGAGCACGCTCCGGTCCTCCTCGCGCAGCTTGTCGAGGAAGGTCGTCGCCTCGTCTCGCATCGCCTGTTTGAGCCGGTTGTTGAAGGAGGGGAAGAACTCGGTGCTCGGGCGGGCGTACTCCAGTTTCCGGAGCTGCAGCCACTGCGCCGCGAAGTTCTGCGTCAGCGCCCGGGCCCTGGGATGGAGCAGCATGCGGCGCACCTGGGCCTCGAGCACCGCGGGGTCCGCGAGCCTGCCCGGTTCGGCGTCGGCCCTGAGGGCGTCGTCGGGCATCGTGGACCACAGGAAGTACGAGAGCCGCGACGCCAGCTCGGGGCCGCTGATCCGGTAGGGCTCGGCCCCGGCCTGCTCCCGCTCCACGCGGAAAAGGAAATGGGGCGAGACCAGGATCGCCTTGAGCGGCAGCCGCAGCGCCTTCGCGGGCGCATCCCCCCGGCCGGCGGCCCGCTCGTGCAGCGCCATCAGCCGGTCGATTTCGCCGTCCGCCACCGGGCGGCGGTAGGCGCGGCCGGCGAAGGCGGCCACGATCGCGCGTGGCGAATCGCCCTGGGGCGGCTTCATCTTGTCGAGGATCAGCTCGGCGGCCGCGAAATGCTTCTCCAGAAGCGCGGGCGGAAGCACGAGGGCGTTCGCGGAGGTGTCGAAGGCGGTGCCGGTCGCCTCCTCGGGCATCCCGACCTCGGCGGCCACGTCGGCGGTCACGCCCGTGAGGTCGCGGACCGTGGCGAGCCACTCGGCGCGGTTGAGGCGGCGGAGCAGCGGCGGACCGGGGTCGCGCTCCGCGGGGTTCGCGCAGTCGACGTAGCTCGCCGCGGGCCGGAGCCAGCGGAGGAGCAGGTCGCGCTGCTCGGTCGTAAGCCGCTTCTCCCCCTCCGGCGGCATCTCGTTCTCCTCCACCTGGAGGAGCGCCTTCTTCCAGACCTTGCGGTCGCGCAGGGAGGCCTGGGCGAGGTCGATGCCGCCCTTCTTCTTCCGGGGCCCGTGGCACTTGAGGCAGTGCGACTCGAAGAGGGGCCGGATCTCCCGGGGCAGGCGGGCGGCGAGGTCGTCCGGCGGCGCCTCCTGCGCGGAGAGGATCCCCGCGGAGAGAATCAGAGCCAGGTAGGTTGAGGCCCGCCGCATCTTACTTCTATATAGGCCCAGATCGGCGGAACACAACTTCAAATTGGCAGGCGGGATCCGAAGGGCTGGACACGTTCAGGCGAAAAAGTACACTCCGGAGAAATGGACCCCGTGGAGAAGTGCAGCTCCTGCGCGGCGCCCCTGCCGAAATCCTTCAACCGGACCTGCACCCGCTGCGGCTGGGACAACCAGGTCGGGATGCGGAAGTGCGTGAAGTGCAAGGACGGGGTCGTGGTCCTGAGCGAGGCGATCGGCTACGGCACGATCAGCGGCGTGCTGGGCGTCGGGGGGCTGATCCTCTGCCGCTTCCTGGGGATTTTCCTGGGCGGAGCGCTGGTCTGCGCGATCGGGTCCCTCTGCGGGCTGATCACGGCGGTGTTCATGAAGTACAAATGCGGGGGCTGCAACGCCACCCCCGTTCCACGGCTGCTCTCCAAGGACGAACAGGCGTCGATCGGCAAGCGACGGATCGGCTTCGTGATCGGGTCGGTCCTCCTGGGCGTCGCCGCGATCGTCCTTTTCTTCCTCTTCATCGGCTACATGAACTGGCGCTTCTCCTGAGGTCAGGCGAGCTCCACGGGGCGGCCCGACTTGGCCGAGGCGTAGACCCCGTCGATGATCTTCATGAGCTTGTGCGCCTCGGCCGGCACGTTGAGGGGCGCTTCCTTGTCCTCCAGGACCAGGCCGAAATTCTTGGCGGAACGGGTGCGCCCCATGGTCTCGTCCGACTCCACGATGATGGTCCGGTTCACCGGGAAGCCGTTCTCCTGGGAGTAGATCTCGCAGGAGTCGATGCTGGTGGCGTCGATCCCGTCGACCTTGAACAGGCGCTGGATCTTGCCGCCGGCCTTCTGTCCCTGGAAAACCACGGAGACGACTTCGCGCTCGTTCATCTCGGCCCAGGAGTTGCGCAGGGTCAGCACCTGGCCGCTCTTGAAGGTCACGAAGGCATGGGCCGCCGCTTCGACGTCGGTGATGCCCTCCTTCACGTCCGGAATGCCCCAGGGGCCTTTGAACTGCGGGTTGTCGATGTTGTCGCTGAAGGTCTGTCCCAGCACGAAGGCGGGCTCGGGGTAGCCCATGAAGTGGAGGGCGAGGTCGACCATGTGGAGCAGGTCGATCAGCGGGCCGCCGCCGGACAGCTTCTTGGTCGTGAACCAGCCGCCGAAGCCGGGGATGCCGTTCCGGCGGATCCAGGCCGCCTGGGCGGAGTTGACGCGGCCCACGGCGCCGCTCTTGAAGTACTCGCGCATCGCGTAGGACTCGGGGCGCGCGCGGTTGTTGAAGTTGAACATGAGGGTCTTGCCGGCCTTCTTGGCGGCGTCGGCCATCTGGCCAACGTCGGCGGCGTTCAGCGCCGGGGGCTTCTCGCAGAACACGTGCTTTCCGGCGGCCAGGGCCTCCATGACCAGGGGATGATGAAAGGCGTTCGGGGTGATGATGGAGACGGCATCCAGGTCCTTGATCGCGGCGTAAAGCTCCTTGGGCTCGGAGAAGGTCTTGTCCACGCCGTACTTCTGCGAGGCCGCCTTGGCGGCCGCGGGCACCTTGTCCACGATGGCCACGACTTCCGCCCCGGCGGCCCGGAACCCGGCGACGTGATAGGCCGCCATCCAGCCCGCGCCGATGATCGCGATCTTCTTGGGCATGTCTCCTCCTTGATTCCCTTCGCACCCGCTGAAGGGCCCTGAATATAGCCGACGGGGCGCTCCCAGATCAAACAACCTCGCCGCGGAAGGAGGCTTCTCCGCAGGTTCCATCTTCTTGACATGGACGGGCCCCGGCCTATACTCGCCATTCCGGTCTCAGGGGATCCACTCCGGAGGGGACATGAGCAAGAGCGGCGGCTTCAACGAGATGGCCGATGCCAAGGCCACCCAGGACGCCCCCCACGTCGGCATCGGGATGCTGGGCTACGCGTTCATGGGCAAGGCCCACTCGAACGCGTACAAGAAGATCCCCTACATGATGTATCCGCCCGTCGCGGTCCCCGACCTCGTGGCCATCTGCGGCCGAAACAAGGAGAAGGTCCAGGAGGCGCAGAAGCGCTACGGCTACCGCAAGCACTACACCGACTACCACAAGATGCTCGAGGACAAGGAGGTCCAGATCTTCGACAACGGGACCCCCAACGACACCCACGCCGAGCCCACGATCGACGCCATCAAGGCCGGAAAGCACGTCTTCTGCGAGAAGCCGCTCGCGCGGACCGCGGAGGAAGCCAGGACGATGCTCGACGCGGTCAAGAAGTCCAAGGTCAAGCACCAGTGCGCCTTCAACTACCGCTTCCTCCCCGCCATCCGCCTGGCCTACGACCTCATCAAGGCCGGGAAACTGGGCCGGATCTACACCTTCCGCGCGGTCTATCTCCAGGAGTGGGGCATGCCGAATTACGGCGTCCCGCTCATCTGGCGCTACAACAAGAAGCTGGCCGGCTCGGGCGCCCTCGGCGACCTCGCGGCACACCTGATCGACCTCGCCCGCTTCCTCGTCGGCGAGATCAAGGCGGTGTCCGGCCTCGAGCGGACCTTCACCCCGGAGCGCCCCCTGCCGGACAATCCGAAGAAGATGGGGAAGTCGGACGTCGACGACGACGTCGTCTCGCTCATCGAGTTCGAGGGCGGCGCGATCGGCACTATCGAGGCCACGCGCTTCGCCGCGGGCCGCAAGAACCACGGTGCGTTCGAGATCAGCGGCGAGAAGGGCGCGATCAAGTTCAACCTCGAGAACCTGAACGAGATTGACGTCTTCTGGGTCGGCGAGGACCCGAAGGAGACGCAGGGCTTCCACAAGGTGCTCGTCAGCGAGGGCCACCACCCCTTCATGTCGAACTGGTGGCCCCACGGCCACATCATCGGGTGGGAGCATGCGATGATCCACGAGATCAACCACCTGCTCGACTGCGTTGTGAACAAGAAGGACGTGGCCCCGCTGGGCGCGACCTTCGAGGACGGCTACCGTTGCGCGGTGATCTGCGACGCGATCCTGAGAAGCGCCGCCGAGCGGAAGCACATCGACATCAGGTATTAGAGCGAGGACGATATGGGGATCGAATTCAAGCCCGAGTACATGCAGATCAGCGTCCTGACGGCGGCGCTGCAGGAGCTCACGCCGCGCGACAAGCGCAAGAAGGACCCGGATCTGGCCATCGAGGAATGGATCGAGTTCGCCGGCCAGGCGGGCGTGAAGCGGCTCCAGATCTCCTCCGCGCTCCCCGAGGAGCTGGCCGACATTCCGCCCGAGGCGATGCTCGACCCCGTCGCGGACCACATGAACGTCCTCAAGCCCTTCGACAAGAGCCGCGTGAAGCGCATCGAGAGCGCCCTCAAGGCAGCGGGCGCCAGCTTCTCCGACATCGGCTACTTCGACAACATGCTGATCGGCGACCCGAAGCTCCGCAAGATCAAGCACGACTGGATGATCAAGCTCATGGACGCCGCCGTCGCGCTCGGCATCAAGGCCGTCTGCGGCTTCGTGGGCCGCGACGTGAACCTCGACATGGACCAGAACCTGGAGGCCTTCGCTACACGCCCGGGATGTGGATCCGACTCCACAAGATCGCCGAGAAGCACAAGTGCGGCGACGCCTTCCGCGTGCACTACGATCCGTCCCACGCGATCCTGATGGGCCAGAACACCCGCGACCTCTTCCAGTTCCTCAAGGACGAGGGCTACAACTTCATCATCGGCGGCTTCCACGTGAAGGGCCAGGTCTCGAACCCCAAGGGCATCGCCGAGTGGGGCTACGGCGGCCAGACCTGCGACCGCGGCGACCGGAAGAACGGCAAGCCCGACCCCGACGTCCGCAAGCAGTCGGCGGCCTGGCTCAAGCAGGTCGTGCTCTGCACCCACGAGCTGCCCGGCACCGCGCGGCACGACCCGCTCGCCTACCTCCAGAACCGCACGGTCGACTGGCTCGACCACCAGCTGGCCGCGCGCGAGCTGCTCAAGTTCAAGCAGGGCGTGTCGAACGTCGACCTGGTCGTCGAGCACGAGTATCCGGACGCGCGGATCCAGGACCCGAAGAAGTTGCTGCCGGTGCTCAAGGGCTCCTGCGCCTTCACGCGCGCGATCGACGAGGCGGCCGCAAACATGTACGCGTTGCAGCGCGTGATCGAGAGCCAGGGCATCAAGGTCCAGGGAGTCGGCAGAGAGGCCTACCGCAGCTAGCGAATCGAGCGAACCCTCACTCCGCCCGCGGGCCCGGGAAGAGCGCGAGGACGCCGATCCTCCTGGCCCCCGGAACCCGTTCTCCCAGGCTGATGAGCAGCGGACCCGGGTTCGACGCCGGGGGCAGGATCGTGAATTCCCTGCTGATCAGGTCGTCCTCCTCCGGGAGCGGTCGGGCCCCCCGCGCCAGATCCTTCGGAGAAGCCGCGAGGAACCCCTCGTCGTCCCGGAGCTGGTAGATCCGGACCTTCAGGGGACAGGAATGCCCGTCGATGTCCGGATTCAGCGAATCGCCGGCCTGGAAAACGACTTCGACGGAGTCGTGGCCGTGCCAGGGGGGCGGACAGCCCGCCAGGAGCGCCGCCCCCAGAAAAGCCGCCGCGACCGACTCATTGCGGCTCAGAAGAACACCTCCTCGTTCGCCCGCTCGATGAGCGCCTGGATGTAGCCGACCGTGTAGGTCTCGCCGGCCCGCGCGATGCCCGTAGTCGACGGCACGTGATCGGCGCTCAGCACGCCGTCGAAGTTCACCTCGGCAAGCTTGCGGATGATCCGGTACATGTCCATGAAGCCGTCGTTGAGGAAGGTCTCGCGGAAGTTCGGGAGCGGCCGGTCGATGTTCCGGAAGTGGATGACGAAGAGCTTCCGGCGGCGGCCGAAGTACTCGATCATGTCGAGCACGTTGCGGCCGACCGTCTCGCCGCCCTCGAGCCAGGTTCCGCAGCAGAGGCCCACGCCGATGTTCGGGCTGTCGGCGATCTCGAGCGCGCGGCGGTAGCCCTCGAAGCTGCTGAAGAGGCAGCGCGGGACGTTGCCGAGCGTCAGGCCGGGCGGATCGTCCGGATGGACCCCGATGCGGACGCCCGTCTCCTCCGCCACGGGGGCGATGCGGCGGACGAAGTACTCCCAGTGCTCCCACATCTCCTTCTCAGTGTAGGCATGGTCGAAGACGACGCGGTTGGACGCGGTCTCCAGGTCGGGGAGCTTCCCGGCCTCGAAGGTCCGGGCCAGCGCGCCGCCCCGGACCGCCGCGCGGCCGGTATTGTGCGTCCCCGTCGCCATGTGGGCGTAGAGCTGGTGGCGGATCCCGGCCGCCGCGAGCGCGCGCAGGTTCTGGTTGAACTCCTCGATCTTCGCGTCGCGCCCCGGCAGGCCCAGCGCGAGCTCCGGCCGGTTGTGGACGCTGTTGTTCCCGATCTTCGCCATCCGCAGCCCCGCGGCCTCCACGCGGGCGACGAGCTCCTTGTACTTCGCGGGCGAGGACCAGGTGTGGACGTACTCGAGGCCGAGCTGCTTCGCGAGCCGGAGCTCCGCGTCCTCGGGCGTCACCTGAAGCGAGTGCCGGACCTTCCAGCGCATCGGGCGCCGGCCGGGCTCGCCGCTCCAGAAGGCGTCGCGCGTCCCGGACGCGCAGCCGCCGAGCGCGGCCCCCGCCGCGGCCGCCAGGAACCCGCGCCGTCGGATCATGGTCGTCCTCCCGATACCCCATCATCCCTACGCCGTCCGTGGGGTAAACTTCCGGCATGAAGCGAAACGCGACCCTCCTGGCCCTGCTCCTCGGCGCCGCCGCGCTCCTCTCGTCCTGCGGCGGGGGGAGGCCCCATAAGAAGCAGGTCGGCCCGATCAAGGAATGGATCGTCGGCGAATGGGTGCGCTCGGACGACGGCATCGGGTGGAACTTCTCCGCGGACGGGCAGATGATCACGAGCGGCCGGGTGCCGATCGGCGGATCCTACTCCACCGAGGAGCCCGACAAGGTCCGGGTGCACATCGCGGGGTCGAACGCCCTGTCGGCGAGCCTGATGCTCGGCCTCCCGGTGGACGCGAACCAGAACCTCTACGCCGACTTCGTCGTCAAGGACGACGAGATGAGGCCGGTCGGCATCAAGTCCAGCACCGTGTTCCGGAAGCAGTGATCGGAAGGCAGGCCCGTTGACGGGCTTCCGGGCGGCGACTACAATCTGCCCGGACTCATCCAGGAAAGGCGACCGTGGGTAATCCGCCGCAGATCATCTCGGGATCCCTGCCCAGGCTCTTCGGCAAGTACACGCTGACGCGCGAGCTCGGCCGCGGCGCCATGGGGATGGTCTTCGAGGCGCGCGACAGCGCGCTCGACCGCCGCGTCGCCCTCAAGCTCATGCTCCCCAGCGACAACCCCGACCCCAAGGAGGCCCAGCTCGAGGAGCAGTTCTTCATGCGCGAGGCGCAGCTCTGCGGCCGCCTGGAAAAGCACCCCAACATCGTCAGCGTCTACGAGGCGGGCTCGATCGAGAACAAGCGCTACATCGCCATGGAGTACGTCGACGGCGTGCCGCTCTCCGACTGGACGGCCCAGCGCAAGCCCTCGCTGCGCACCCGCGTCCGCATCCTCCGCGAGGTCGCCTACGCCGTCCACCACGCCCACCGGGCGGGCATCCTCCACCGCGACCTCAAACCGAAGAACGTGCTCATCGATCCGCAGGGCCGCCCTTACGTCACCGACTTCGGGATGGCCAAACGGGTCAGCAGCAGCGAAGGGTCGAGCGTCCATTCCTCGTCCTCCGCGGCGGGCACCGTGGTCGGCACGCCCTCCTACATGAGCCCCGAGCAGGCGCAGGGGCTGCGCAAGATCGACCGCCGCACCGACGTCTACGCGCTCGGCGCGATGCTCTACGAGATCCTGACGGGCAACCCCCCCTTCCCCGGCGAGATGACGATCGTCGCGCTCATGCGCATCGTGCAGGATCCGATCCCGCCGCCCTCCGCCGCCTCGCCCGAGTGGGCGAAGTCCTCCGAGGACAAGGCCGTCGAGGGCATCTGCATGCAGGCGCTCTCGAAGAATCCGGACGACCGCTTCCCGGACGCCATGGCCTTAGCCGACCGGCTCACCAGGTGGCTCGGCGACAAGCCGGCCGCGGCGCCGAAGAAGGCCGACGAGAAGAGCGGCGCGAACCTGAGGCGCATCTGGATCCCCGCGGCGCTTCTCCCGGTCGCGATCATCCTCCTGCTCATCGCGGCGCAGATCAGCCGCAGCAGTCCGCCGCCGGAGCCGCGCTGGGACCAGGCGGAGGGCCTCCTGGCGCTCGTCGATCCCTCGAAGGACGCGGTGTCGGGCGCCTGGACCCTGTCCAAGGGCCAGCTCGTCTCCGGCGCGGCCCCGCGCGCCCGCGTCGAGATCCCCTGGCGGCCGACGGCGGAGTACGACCTGCGCGTCAGCTTCCTCCGCCGCGAAGGCGTCGACGACGTCGCGATCCTGCTCCCCTGGAAGAACTCGACGTTCGTGTGGAAGGCCCCGCCGCTCGAGAACGGAGCCGTCCACACCGCGACCTTCCGCGTCCGCCCGGACAAGATCAGCTCGCTGCTGTCCGGCCCGGGGCTGGAGAGCCACAGCGCCGCCGCCGTCCGGGGGCCGGCCGATCCGAAATGGCAGCTCCGGGATCCCTCCCTGCTCGGACTGGGCGCGAGCGACTCCATCGTCGAGTTCCAGCGCGTCGAGATCCTCGAGTTCGCCGGCAAGGGCTTCCGCGCCCGCCCCTGAGATCGAATTTGCGGGCGCTTTCCGCCGCGCCATCGTTATATAGGGCGTTCCCAGAAGAGGAGATTGATCCGTGAAACAACTGCTTGTCGCGGCCCTGCTGCTCGCGTCCGCCCCCGCCTCCGCCTCCGCCAAGGCTGCGGCGGGCGCGCAGGAGAAGGAAGAAGGCTTCGTCTCCCTGTTCAACGGCAAGGATCTCACGGGCTGGAAGGCCAACGAGACCACGGACACCTTCAAGGTCGAGGACGGCAAGCTCGTGGCCAACGGCAACCGCTGCCACCTCTTCTACATGGGCGAGGTGAAGAACCACGACTTCAAGAACTTCGAGTTGCGGGCGCAGGTGCTCTGCAAGCCCAACTCCAACTCGGGCATCTACTTCCACACCGCGTTCCAGGAGAAGGGCTGGCCCGACAAGGGCTTCGAGTGCCAGGTCTGCTCCAACGGCTATAAGGATCCCCGGAAGACGGGCAGCCTCTACGCGGTGAAGGACGTCGCGGAGGCGCCGGCCAAGGACGACGAGTGGTTCGACTACGCCATCATCGTCAAGGGCAAGAGCGTGACGACGAAGATCAACGGCAAGGTCGCGGTGGAGTGGACCCAGCCGGAGGACTTCAAGCCCGCGGGGGGCTTCAAGGGCCGCATCCTTTCCAGCGGCACCTTCGCGATCCAGGGCCACGACCCCGGCAGCCGCGTCGAGTACAAAAACATCCGCGTGAAGCCGCTCGAGGACTAGGTCCCCTACTTCTTGAGCTTGTCCTTGAAGACCTTCCGGAACTTCTCCATCTTGGGCTGGATGACGTAGGCGCAGTAGCCCTGCTCCGGGTTGTCCTTGAAGTAGTTCTGGTGGTAGTCCTCGGCCTTCCAGAACTTCGGCGCCGCCGAGATCTCGGTCACGATCGGATTCGGCCAGGCGCCCGAGGCGTCGAGCTCCTTCTTGATCCGCTCCGCCGTCTGCTTCTGCTCGTCGCTGGTATAGAAGATCACCGAGCGGTACTGCGTGCCCTTGTCGTTGCCCTGCCGGTTCAGCGTCGTCGGATCGTGGGTCTTGAAAAAGACCTCGAGCACGTCCGTGAAGCTGAGCAGCGAGGGGTCGAACCTGATCTGGGCCACCTCCGCGTGGCCGGTCATCCCGGTGCAGACCTGCTTGTAGTTGGGGTTGTCCACCGCGCCGCCCGCGTAGCCCGACTCGACCGAGATCACGCCCTTGAGTTCCTGGTAGACGGCCTCGATGCACCAGAAGCATCCGGCTCCGAGGAGCGCCGTTTCAGATTTGCCGGAGGGCGCGGGGGGATCCTGTTTCGCCGCCATGGGGGTGGGAACCTCCTTGATCGGGGGCATCTCCTGGGGCTTGTCGCCGCAGCCGGCGACCGTCGCCGCCAGGAAGGCCGTCATCGCCAGGGCCTGAAGTCGCATCGCGTGTCCTCCCCCTGATTCTACGTCTCCTGGGGCCTCCCGCTAGTTCTTAATGATCTCGAGCCG
>JACQFK010000325.1 GCA_016200125.1 Planctomycetota bacterium | reverse complement strand
GTCCCCCATAGTTGGCCACGTCGACTTCCCGGACGCCCAGGCGGAGCAGCAGAGCGGACTCGGGGATGAAATCCGCCATGGCGACGGCGGCGCGGAGCGAATCGTCGTTCCACACCTTGCCGGGCTCGGGAGGCAGCGAGGCCACGCCTGTGATCTGGACAGGCCGCTCGCAGGTGGGCGGCGCGACGTAGACGCCGGGGAGCCGGACGCCGTCCCGGTCCACGAGCACGTAGCCGTTCTCGCGGCGGACCGCGGCGTGGGCGCGGCGGTATTCGAACTTGATCAGGAGGCGGTCGGGGAAGACCCGCTCGATGGCCGTGACCTTCCGGATCCAGGGGCTGGACTCGAACTTCCGGCCGACCTGCTCGACGAAGCCCGGGTCAAAGATGGACCTGCCGGCGGCGTCGACGCGGATCAGCTCCTCGCCCTGGCTGTTCGCCCAGCGGGGCACCAGGGCCGTGCGGATCTCGGGGGCGGCGAACTGGCGGCTCCGGGTGATGAAGCTGAAGACTTCGCGGTGGACTAGGAGGACGACCAGGGAGAAGCCCGCGACGAAGAGGCCGCGAAGGGCCGCGTCCTGGTGGCGGGAGGCGAAGGCGCCGATCCGGGCGGCGCCACTGTCCCAATCCAGCCTGCGCAGCCGCGCAACGAATTTCCCCAGCATTCGATTTACCTATCGGCGGTCTGCTAAAATGTCTTTATGAGAATTGTGCTCGCGCTGCTGCTCCTGGGGAGCGCGGGCTCGAAATACGTCGTGCGGGACCTCGACAAGATCGAGGCCCAGTACCTCGTCGTCGCCCCCCCGGCCTTCGCCGATTCGCTCGATCCCCTGCTCGATCTGCGGTCGAAGACCTTCAAAGTGGCCGTCGCCCGGACCGACGACATCCAGGCGAAGTTCGGCCCCGGCCCGGAGGGCGTGGAGAAGCTGGTCAAGCGCGTGGGGCCCGCGTTCCTCCTGCTCGCCGGTGACGCCGACACGGTGCCCACCTTCGTCCTCAAGGGCGGCTATGTCAGCGACCGCTTCGCGAGCGACCCGGACCTCGCGACCGACTACCCCTACGGCGCCGTGACGGGCCGCTTCCCCGCCGACACGGTCGCGGAGCTCGAGGCGATGGCCGCGAAGACCGTGGAGTACGAGACCCGCCTCGCCGGCGGCCGCTGGCAGAAGCGGATCTCCTTCGTCACGGGCGAGGCGAACTTCGGAACGGTCATTGACGAGATCCTCGAGCGGCAGTTCAACAGCGTCGTGACCGGCAAGATTCCGATGGCCTACGACGTCGAGACCGCCTTCGCCAAGCCGTCCTCGAAGTACTGCTTCTACCCGCCGAAGTTCGCCGCCAACGCGCTGAGGATGCTCAACGAGGGCTCGCTCTTCTTCGCCTACGTGGGCCACGGGTACCGCGACGGCTTCGACGACGTCCGCTACAAGGACGACGTGCACCCGATCCTCGAGAAGAAGGACGCGAAGAAGATCGAGGTGCGGGACGGGCTGCCCATCATGGTGGTGATCGCCTGCTCCACGGGCGAGTTCGACTCGGCGGTGGACTGCATCGGCGAGGAGCTCTTCAAGCGGCGCCGGGGGCCGGTCGCGTTCATCGTCGGATCGCGGATCACCCAGCCCTACGGGAACGGGCTGCTGGGCCACAAGCTGGTGGAGCAGGTGTTCGCGAAGAGGGCCGCGACGATCGGCGAGGCGCTGTGGCAGGCCAAGGCGGCGGTGATCGACAAGGACGACTCGGCGCTGCGGCTACAGGCCGACACGATCGCCTCCACGATCCAGGGGCCCGCGAGCCTCGAGCCCATGAGGCGCGACGTGGTCCGGCACTACAACCTGTTCGGCGACCCCGCGCTGCGGATCCGTCGGCCCGCGGAGGACATCGAACTGACGCCGCGGGGCTTCCCCGGCCCGGGCCGGACCTTCTTCGTGACCGGCCGGTCGAAGGACGGGCCAGTGGACGTCACCTTCGAGTGCGCGCGCGACCGTTTCTGCCACCCCACCGACCTCGAGGGCGAGGACGCCGAGGCCCAGATCGGCCGCCGCTACGCGAACGCGAACAACAAGGTGATCGTCCGCTCGCCGACGGCCGCGGCGGAGGGGCGCTTCGAGATCGAGGTGGAACTTCCCGAGAACCTCAAGCCGGGCAAGTACTTCCTGAAAGCCTACGGTCCCGGATCGATCGGCTCGCGGGAGATCGTGATCCAGGAATGAGCCCGCCGACATAATTGTCGGAAACCTCCGCCGAAGCCGTCGCTGAGCGCCGACCGCCCGCCTGGAATTACGTGGCCCCCCGTTTGCTTCTCCTGCCCTCATGAGCGTGATCCTGGCGCAGGAGTCCCGGGTGGTCCGGAAGTACCTCCGCGCGGGCCTCGGGGCCACCCGCTACGCCGCGGCCCCTGTCCTGGAAATTGAGAGCGGCTCGGCCCTGCTTCAGTCGCTGAAGGAAGGCGTCGAGACGGACACGCTGATCCTCCTGGACTGGAACCTGCCCGGTCTGGACGTCCCGATCCTGCTCGACTACCTGTCCCGGAAAGGGATCCTCGACCGGGTCGCGATCCTGCTCTGCGTGAATTCGGCCCAGGCCCCCGCCGCCCGGGAGACGCTGCGGCGGGGCGCCCGGGGCTACCTGACCCGGCCCTTCTCCGATCAAGAACTGGCGGCGAAGATCGCGGAGATCCGCCCGCCCTCCGGCTCCGGCGTGCTCCGGGACATCGTAACGACTCTCCAAGCGAAGGATGAACTGCCCTCTCTGCTCAGCCTTCCTCCGGCCCTGCAAGCCCGGCTGTTCGAACACGGCACGCGCGCGCATCACGAGGAGGGGGCGATCCTGGTCAGCCCCGGGGAGTTGGTGGACTCGCTCTCGTTCGTCACGCGGGGCGAGGCCGAGGTCCTGCCCTTCGAGGGATCGGGGGACGGGATCGTCCGCGGAGCCGGGGAATGCTTCGCCGAGCGGGCCTTCATCTGCGGCGAGCCGGCCAACCGGTGGGTGCGCGCGCTGACCGCCGTCGACGTCGTCTCGGTGACCAAGGAGTCCGTGGTCGAGCTGGCGCGGGGCCATGCGGCCCTCCAGGACTTCCTGACGGTCCTCCTCACGCGGCGCGCCGGCCGCGCGGCGGACGAAGG
>JACQFK010000324.1 GCA_016200125.1 Planctomycetota bacterium | reverse complement strand
GCACGAGACGGGCCACGGCCGCCTCTCGCGGCTGGAGCTCGACCACGTGGCGCTCCGCGACCTCTCGCCGCTGCGCGCCCTGGCCGTCTCGCAGCTGATCCTCACGGGGACGAGCGTCAGCGACCTCTCGCCCCTCGCCGGCACGAAGATCGTGTCGCTCACCTGCCAGGGCCTGAAAGCGGCCGACCTCAAGTCGATCCGGGGCATGAAGGAGCTCAAGATCCTCTCCCTGAAATCCACGCCGCTTCGCGACCTCTCGCCGCTCGCGGGCCTGGATCTCTGGCAGCTCAACCTGAAGGGCACGTCGGCGCCCGACCTCGGCCCGCTCCGCCAGGTCAAGCTCCGCGAACTGCTCTGCGACTTCGACGTCAAGCGCGACACGCCCGTGCTGAGGGCGATGCCCGAGCTCGAGAAGATCAACGACCTGCTCGTCGAGGAGTTCTGGCGCAAGGAGAACCCCTCCGTGCTGGGGCCCGAGGAGGCCTTCCGCGCGGTGATCGCGCAGCTCCGGCAGCGCAACCCCGACTTCGACGGCCGCGAGAGCCACCAGCCCCTGAGCGGGGTCGTGACGGAGCTGACCCTCTCGGCCCTCGGGCTCGTCGATCTTTCGCCCCTGCAGACGCTGACCGGGCTCCGCCGGCTGGACGTCTCCGGCTACTGGGACGGCGCGGAGAAGAAGGAATACCGGAGTTCGCTCCGGGACCTGGGGCCGCTCCGGGGGCTGAAGCTGGAGAGCCTCGCCGTCCACCACACGGCCGTCGTCGACCTCGAGCCGCTCAAAGAGATGAAGCTCGAATACCTGGAGGTCGCCAGCACCGACGTCAAGGACCTCTCGCCGCTCCGGGGGATGCCGCTCCGGAAGCTCGACGTGAGTTGGTCCCACGTCCAGGATCTCTCGCCCCTGAAGGGGATGCCGCTGACCGAGCTGAAGTTGAGCAAGACCGACGTCGCCGACTTCTCGCTGATCAAGTCCTTCGCCCTCAAGGAGCTCGCCGGCGACTTCGATCCCCAGAAGCAGCGCCCGCTCATCACCGGAATCCCGGGCCTCGAGACCGTCAACGGCCTGCCCGTCGCCGAGTTCCTGAAGGCCGCCGCGCCGCCGCCCCCGCCGACGCCGGCCCCCGCGCCCGTTCCGGCGCCGGCGCTGGTCGTCAAGCCCCCGCCCGAAGCGGGCCCCTGGAAGAACGCCGTCGATCTCATCCCCCACATCGATCCCGCGCGCGACGCCGTGCGGGGGATCTGGAGGAAGGAGAACGGACGGATCGTCAGCGAGTTCCCGGAAAACGGCGTCCTGCGGATCCCCTACGAGCCCCCGCCCGAGTACGACTTCAAGATCGTCTTCACCCGGGCCCGCGGCAGCTGCGCCGTCGCCCAGTTCCTGCAGCGCGACGGCCGCGCCTTCTTCTGGGAGATGGCGGGCTGGGGCAACGTGAACTCCGGCTTCTCCCTCATCGGCGGAAAGGGGAGCAAGGAGAATCCCACCAACGCCTCCTTCGTCCCGCGCGACGGCGTGCGCTACACCTGCGTGATCCAGGTCCGGCGCGACCGCGTCACGGCGCTGCTCGACGACAAGAAGATCTCCGAATGGCTGCCCTCCATGGGCGAGATCACGACGGACACCAACTGGTGCGTCGACGTGCCCAACCTCATCGGCCTCGGCAACTGCGAGTCGCTCACCACCTTCGAGGTCGTCCAGGTGCGCGAGGTGACCGGCAAGGGCCGGCTCCGGACCTCGCTGTCGACCCCGCCGGACCCGGCCTTCATCAACACGGTCAGCCGGCTTCCCGCGCCGGAGCAGGTGAGGAAGGTGACCGACAAGCTCAAGGACCTCAACCCGCTCTTCAACGGGGAGGTCCAGCACCGCATCGAAGGCGACCGGGTCGTGGAGTACGAGGTGTCCACGCAGCGGATCACCGACGTGTGGCCGATCCGGGCGCTGCTCTTCCTCAAGAAGCTGGACCTCGAGGGCGAGGGCAGCGTCCTGGCCGACATCGCTGGCCTCAAGGGGTTGAAGCTCCAGGAGCTGGGCCTCGCCAACACCCGCGTGTCCGACCTGTCCCCGCTCCAGGGCATGCCCCTGCAGCGCCTGCAGATCTCGGGAACGCCCGTGCGGGACCTCGCGCCGCTGCGCGGCCTGCCCCTCCAGCAGCTCGAGTGCGAGCGGATCGGCACGACCGACTTCTCGGCGCTCAAGGCCATCCGGAGCCTGAAGACCGTCAACGACCAGCCGGCCGCGGAGTTCCTGAAGAACGCCACGGCCGGATGGAAGCCGCTCTTCGACGGCAAGAGCCTGGATTTCCTGAGGAGCCCCGCGGGCTGGCGCCTCGAGCGCGGCGCGATCGCGCTGGACCGCGGCGGCCCGAACGCGGCCCAGACGAACCTCGAGTTCGAGAACGGCGACCTGCGGATCCGCTTCGAAGGGGCCGACCTCGACTCGTTGTTCTTCAGCGTCCGCCAGAGCGACCGCGGCTCCTACTCCATCCTCTTCGACAAGTCGTCGCTGAAGCCGATGGAGGGCCGGGCCCACGAGCTGCTCTTCGAATGCCAGGGCGAGCGGGTGACGCCGACGCTCGACGGCAAGGTGATCGCGCTCACGGAGGTCCGGCCCGGGCGCAGCGGCTGCCTGCAGTTCAACGCCACGGGGAAGACCTTCCGGATCCTGGCGATCGACTTCCGCGCGGCTCCCTGATCACTTCTTCGGCGGCTCCTTGAGCGTTTCCAGGTAGGCGACGATGTCCGCGAAATCCTGGAGCGAGAGGCCCGTGTTGAGCCCCTCCGGCATGAGGGAGAGCTCGCTCTCCTTGCGCTGATCGATCTCGGATTTCTTCAGCGCGTGGCGCTTCCCTTCGGCGTCCATGAGCAACAGCTCCTCCGCCGTCTCGCCCATGAAGCGGCCCGCCGTCACCACGCCGCTCTTCGTCAGGACCATCGTCTGCTTGTAGCCGTCCAGGATCTTCGCCGAGGGGTAGAGGACCGACTCGATGAAGTGGTCCCGGCCGTACTTGAGGCCCACGCCGGTCATGTCCGGCCCGACGTCGCCGCCTTCGCCGTTGATCTTGTGGCACTTGATGCAGGCCACGCCCTTCGTGTCGGCGAAGAGCGCCCGGCCGCGTGCGGCGTCGCCCGGCGTCTTCTTCGCGAACTCGGCATAGGTCTTCGGATCGAGCTTCACGGGCTTCGCCTCGAAGAGCCGGCCCGTGCGCGGCGCGGGATAGGCGAGCGAGAACTGCCAGCCGCCGCCCGTGTTGGCGCACTTCACGAGGATCAGGTTCCTCCCCGCCTGCAGGGTCCCGCGGAAATGGTAGGCGTCCCACTTCCAGCCGTGGTTGTTCAGGTCCTCGAAGAGCTTCTTCCCGTTGAGCCAGACCGTCATCGTGTCGTCGCTGCCCGCGACGAACTCGACCGCGCGCTCCGCGGGCGACTGCAGCTCCGTCAGGGCGTAGGCGGTCGACTCGTCGCGGATGGCCATCTGGTTGCCCAGGTCCACCATCCCCTGCTCGTTGGAGATCTTCGCCTTCTTCCAGCGGATGGGGCGGCCCTGCGTGTCCTTGAACTCCCGGTCCATCGCCGGCGCGTCGGCGGCGAAGGGCTCGGGGCAGGGATTGGGGAAGGAGCCGAGGATCATCCACTCGGTGACCGCCACCGGCTTGTTGTAGATCCGCTGCAGCTCCACGACGACGTCGTTGGAGAGCAGCGTCGACTCCATCTTCGACTCGATGAGCGGCAGAGCGGCCGCGCTGAGGGCGGCAACCGCCTTGCGGCAGGCGTCGCGCAACGTCGCGTTCTTCCCGCCCAGCCCTTCGAGGTAGGCGTCGAGGGCCCGGAGATCGGGCACCTGGGTCAGCGCGGCGATGGCCTCGAAGCGTACGGCCTTGTCGAGCGAGGCCTTGAGCAGCGCGGGGATGGCGGGTTTCGCGGCCAGGCCGCCGAGGGCGGCGATCGCGGCCTTGCGGACCTCGGGACGCTTGTCCTCGAGGGCGGGGATGCGGCCGTCGCGCTCCCAGTAGTAGTTGTTCGTGTCGATCACGGTCTTGCCGGCGAGCG
>JACQFK010000323.1 GCA_016200125.1 Planctomycetota bacterium | reverse complement strand
AAGGAGATCAGCCCGAAGTCGGCAGTGCCGTCGAGCACCCGCTCGGTCACGCGGTCGTGGTGCAGGTACTCGATCTCGATCTGCACGCCGGGCTGCTGGGCCACGAAGCGCTGGACGTACTGGCTCATGTCGCGGAGACCGACCGAGTAGATGGCGGCGACGCGGATGGAGGCGTCAAGCTGGCGGCCGTTGCCGTTCCCGTTGCCGCTGCGGATGGACGCCTCGACTTCGAGGTACTGCTCGACCAGCTTCTTGCAGCCGTCGTAGTAGGCCTTGCCCGAGTGGGTCAGCTGGAGGGGGCGCCTCGAGCGGTCGACGAGCTGGACGCCCAGGCGCTTCTCCAGCTGGTTGACGATCTGGCTCACCGCGGACTGCGAGATGCGGTTGGCATCCGCCGCCCGGGAGAAGCTCTGGTTCCGCGCGACATCGCAGAACACCTTGAGCGCCTCGAATTGCATTCCGCCGATCATACTATTCGCAACGCTAATGTCAAGACTTTCATAGATGAGCCTTCCTAATGATCCCCCACGAATCAATGAAGTCGGTTTGTGGCATGAAATGCGACAAACCGACTTCATTGATTTGTGGGGCTGCAAGGGGCTCGAGCCCAACGAGTTATCGGGGGCTCAGGACTGGGGGAGGGCTTTGAGGAGAGAGGGGGCGCCTTTGACCTTCCAGCGCTCCAGGAACGTCGGAGAGCCAGGCCTCGCTGAGCACCGCCACCACCCCTTCCCGAACCGGCTCGGCGCGGTCCTGCATCAGCGACTCGCAGATGTAGAATGCAGCCTCGACGTCCCCCATCTGCCTCGTCCGGAGCAGCACCGCCATCACCGCCGCGCGGCGGTCCCAGACCCGCTCCGAGAGCGTCCAGTGCTTGAGCACTCGGCACCAGGAGCGGTCCCGCTTCACCAGGCTGCCGAGCAGGTCGACCGCGATGCCGTCGCAATGGTCCGCGCTCAGCACCCCCCGGAGCCAGCCCTTGAACTCGATCCAGTCGTCGTGATCGAGCCGGCGCACGAGGGCCGCGGCCATGTGGATCGCCGTCGACCGCTCCTCGTGCCAGCGGCTCTTCCAGAGCGCCCGCGCGGTCGCGAGCAGCGGCTCCAGCGTCCGGTCCTTCCGGTGGCGCCGGGCGATCTCGCGCGCGAGCGCCCTCACCTTCGGCGGGACGACGCCGTGGAAGGAGAGCGGAGAATGGAGGGCCGCCTTCGCCAGCTTTGCGGCCCGCGGGTCGGACATCGAGCGGAGCCGGCGCCGGATCTCCTCCACCTCTTCGCGCGCGCCCGGCTGCTTTCGCAAAGGATTGCCCTCTCAACCCACCCGGGTACTATAATCCATCTGCAACGAATCAAACCGTTTGTTTCGTTGCAGTGAAACGAAACAAACGGTTTGATTCGTTGCACTCACTCCGATTCGGAGGGGGGGCCATGTCTCAATTCCTGTCACGGGCCGGCCACGCGTCGGTCGTACTCCTCGAAGTGATCGCGCTCGTGTGGATCGGCAAGAAGGCGCTGGAGCTGGCCACCCGCACCCGCTTCCGCGAAGAGCTCATGGTCAAGGACAACCCCGCCGCGGGCGTGGCCCTGTCGGGTTTCGTCCTCGCCCTCTTCCTCGCCCTCAGCGGCCTGCTCGCCGGCGAACCGGGCAGCCTCGTGGAGGACACCAAGCTCACCGCGATCCACGGCGGCGTCGCCATCGTCGCGCTGGTTGTCTCCTGGTTCCTCTGGAGCCCCCTCGTCCGGGTCAGCCTCCGCGAAGACATCCTCACGGCGCGCAACCTGGGCGCCGGGATCGTCGTCGCTTCCGTCCTCGTCGCCACCGGCCTGGTCTACCGCGGCGCGGTCCACCTGGAAACCCAGAATCCGGCCCACGTCGCCGTCTTCTTCGCGATCGGCGAAGGCGCGCTCCTGCTCTTCCTTCTCGTCTACGAGTGGGTGACGCCCTACAACGTCACCGAGGAGATCTCGCAGAAGGCCAACACCGCGGCCGCGATCTCCTCCGCCGGCGCGAACCTCGCCGCGGGCCTCATCCTCGGCAACGCCGTCGAGGGCGCCTTCTCCAACTGGAAGGACTCGATCACGGAGGCCCTCCTCTACATGATCCCGATCCTCATCCTCCCCCTGGTCCGCCTGGTGGTCGTGAACGGGATGTTCCTGGGATTCGGCAGCGTCAACCGCGAGATCGTGGAGGACCGCAATGCGGCCGCCGGTCTCGTCGAAGCCGCCGCCTACATCGGGACGGCGCTCTTCGCGGTCCATCTGCTGGCCTGACATGACGAAGCCGTTCGGAAAATCGGTCCACCACGGCCGGGGCCTCACGAAGGGCCTGCGGCTCACGATCGCCCTCTGGGTGGCCGCCCTTCCCGCCTATTTCCTCTGCGGCGCGGCGACCCGCAAGTACCCCACCCTTTCGGAGAGCCCCTTCTTCTGGCCGGCGACCTGGGGCTTCATGATCTTCTATGCGTCCGCCTTCGCCCTCTGGCTCCGCCGGCGCCCCTCGCCCCGAGCCCCGGGGTCGAGCAGCCGCACAGGGCTCTTCATCTCCCGCTTCCTCCTCTCGCTCTTCATCGCCTTCCCGGCGGGCCTCGTCTCCTCGCTCCTCTACGAGCCGGCCTTCAAGCTCGCCAACGGGATGTTCTCCCCGGGCAGCCGGATCGTCGAGCACGCCTTGGTCGACAAGGTCGACTCGGCCTGGGTCCTCGACTCCCCCTACTGGGAGCACAACTTCCGCTGGAAGGTGCCGAGGACGATTCAGGTGCCGCCCGACGCCACCCCCGGCTCCGTCGCGAAGATCACGATGCGCAGCGGCCTGCTGGGCGCCCGCTGGATCGAGTCCGTCGAAGTCACGGTGCTGAAATGAGAATGGCGCCGCCGGCGATCGTCGACCGCATGTCCCTCGACTACCTGATGTGGAACGCCTACGTCGACGGCCGGCTCTCGGCCCTCGCCGAGCCGGTCCGCCTCCCGCGCCGCGACCTCGACGAGCTCGCGTCGCTCTCCGAGCGCTTCGCGCGGCTCCTCGAACGCACCCTCGACCTCGTCCTCCGCGATCCCGCCCTGATCTCCTTCTACGGCTTCAACCCGCAGCTCCGCCGCATGATCGAGTGCGAGACGGGGCGGCTCCCGATCGCGCTCGCCCGCTACGACGCCTTCCGCACGCCCGGCGGCTGGCGCTTCTCCGAGTTCAACTGCGACGTCCCCGGCGGCGTCCACGAGGGCGCCGGCCTCAACGACCTCATCGGCGGCGACCCCGCCGGCTTCCGCGTCGTCGAACGGCTGACCGAGGCGCTCTGCCGCGAGACGGTCCGCCCCACGGTCGCGGTCTGCTACGCCTCGGGATACGCCGAGGACCTCGAGCAGTGCCAGTTCCTCCGCCGCGAGTGGAACCGCGTCGGCCTCCGCGCCATCCTTTGCAACCCCGAGAACCTCGTCTGGAACGGCCGCGACCTCCGGGCCTTCGGCGAGCGCATCGACATCGTCTACCGCTTCTTCCCGGTCGAGTGGCTGAAGGAGGTCGACAACTTCGACGCCCTCCTCTCCGCCGCGCGCTCGGGAGGACTGCCCATGATCAACGGCTTCACCGCGATGATCCCCCAGTCGAAGAAGACGATGGCCCTCTGGCACGAGCGGATCGACCTCTTCGATCCGGCGGAGCGGGAGCTCATCCTCGGCCACGTGCCGAAGACCGGGGTCTTCCGGACCGCCGACCTCGACCGCTACCGCCGCGAGCGCGACCGGCTCGTCGTCAAGCGGCAGTTCGGCCGGATCGGCGAGGAGGTCCTGATGGGATCCCACTGCAGCGACGAGGAGTGGGCCGAATGGCTGGGCTGGCCGGCCTCGGAGCCCGACCAGTGGATCGTCCAGGAGCGCTTCGACAACCTGCCGATCGAGGTGGACGGCGAGACCGTCTACGGCTGCTTCGGGCCCTACGTCGTCGACGGGAAGTACGCGGGCCTCTACAACCGCTTCGCCCGCGACGGCTTCATCGCCTTCAACGCCCTGGTGGGCGCGGTGGTGCCTGCATGAGGAAGGACCTGAGAAGGGCGGGCTTCGTCTCGCTCACGCTGGGCGCGATCGGCTGCGGCGAGCCGTCGCAGCCCGACGCCCTGCGCCCGCAGGACCTCTTCTCGAAGGACTCCGTCTCGACCGACAGCCTCAACGGCGAAAGCTGGAGGAAATACCTCGAGGCGAAGGAGCTCCACCTCGCCTGGGCGCCGCCGGCCGACAGTCCCTGGCGTCCCTTCTACAAACCCACGCTGATTGCGGCGGTCTCGGTGGTCCAGTCCGCGGCGATGCCGCTGAAGAACAGCGGGACCGCGTTCCAGGAGTCACAGGCGGTCCGCTTCGGCAACGGGTTCAACCTGAGCGATGCCGCGGTCTTCGTCGACCTGCCCGGGGAGCAATCGGTGGCCTGGGGAGCGTCCCTGCGGAAGTTCGGCCTCCAGCCGGTCCTGGCGATCAACAACTGGCCCCACCAGTTCGGCATCCTGCGCCTGGAGCGGCCGCTCGGCGCGCTGATCTACCACGCCGCGGCGGCGTCGGCGGCCCCGCTGCCGGCCGCCGCGAATCCCGCCTTCCTCCTCGAGCGCTCTCGGCTGGGCCAGAAGGGGCTCGACCCCTCGCCCCACGAGTTCGACAACCGCTTCTTCCATCCCTCCACCGATTTCCCCTCGGCGTCCGGCTTCAAGAACCGCGGGATCAACCGCATCGTCTACATCAATCCGCGCGGCACCACGGCGGGCTCCGAGGAGGACGACCTGAACGAGTATTTCGCCGAGCTCGCGCGCTACGGTCTCCAGTTCACCTACGTCAAGGCCGCGCCGGACACCTACGACACGGCCCTCGTCACGCCCTCGTCGCGCAGCACGATCTTCACCAAGGACAGCATCGCCCAGTACACCTCGAGCCCGACCTACCACTCCCACTACTATCATTCGTACCCCCACTACTCCTACTGGCACACCACCTACTGGAGCCGCTCGTCGGGGGCCTGGGGCGGCAGCGGATCCTATTCAAGCGGCGGAAGCTCCGGCGGGTTCTCTTCATAGGAGGGGCCATGGACGACCAGAAGATGACGGATCTGCTCAACCAGAAGATCGAATGGATGGGCAAGCTGTACCGCGAGGCGGAGAACCTCGAGCAGTACCAGTGGACGCGCGTCCAGCGGGTGCGCCACCGCTGCGGCGGCGAGGTCTACGTGTTCGTCGAGACGACGGGCATCGGCTACGTCTGCGCCAAGTGTGAGGAAGCCGAAGTGCTGTAGGAAGAATCGGGGATTGCCTGAACGATTGCCGGGGCCGTCCGTCTAAGGAATAGCAGTTGAGGAGGCCCCTTCGGTAGGGTATTCTATGAACGTCGTGAATGAACGGAAGGACCTCCTGCGCTTCGCCCGCCGCGCCCGCTCGCGGCAGAGCCTGGTCCGCGCGGTTCACGTCGCCCTCCGCACCTCCTTCTACGCGCTCTGCGCCGCCCTCGCCGGGCTCCTCACGATGAAGTTCTTCGGCGTCACGATCCCGGTCCGGGAGAGCGTGGCCGGCCTCTGCGGCATCATCCTGCTCGCCGGTCTCGTCGCGCTCTTCTTCCCCCGCCGGGACCTGCTCGAGACGGCGGCCGAGGTCGACCTCCGCGCGGGCTGGAAGGAGCGCCTCTCGAGCGCGCTCGCGATCCCCGTCCTGGGTCATCCCATGGAGTTCGCCCTCGTCGAGGACGTGCGCGAGAAGCTCAAGGAGCACAAGCCGTCGCGCCTCTTCCCGATGCAGGCGCCGCGCGAGCTCAAGTTCTCGCCGGTCATCGCGATCGCCCTCGCGGCGGTCTCCTACTTCGTCCCGCAGGTGGACGTCTTCGGCTACATCGCCCGGGAGAAGGAGAAGCAGAAGGAGAAGGAGGAGATCTCCCTCGCGATCGAGAAGCTCGAACGGCGCAAGAAGGAGCTCGAGAAGAACGACCGGCCGATGGACAAGGTCAAGGACGCGATCAAGAAGATCGACGCCCTCGCCTCCGAGTTCCAGAAGAACCCGCCTCCCGACCGCAAGGAGGCGCTGGCGCAGATCTCGAAGCTCTCCGACGAGCTCAAGCAGCTCAAGGACGAGCTCGCGAAGAACGCCGCCCTGGCCGAGAAGCTGCAGAAGGCCGCCGGCGAGAAGGGCGGGGATACGGGCGAGCTCGGCAAGCTGATGCGCGAAGGCAAGTTCGCGCAGGCCGTGCAGGAGCTGGCCAAGATGCGCAACGCCCTCCAGGAGGGCAAGATGACCCCGGCCGAGCGCGAGAAGCTCCGCAAGCAGATGGAGAACCTCGCCGAGAAGCTCGCCAAGGAGAAGGACCTCAACGAGATCGAGAAGAAGCTCGCCCAGGCCATGAAGGGCATGCAGGAGGGCGACGAGAAGGATCTCGAGGGGCTCCAGAAGGAACTCGGCAAGATGGAAGGCGAGCTCAGCGAGAAGGAGCAGCTCGCCGAGGCGCTCAAGGATCTCGAGGACCTGAGCGACGCGCTGGCCAAGGGCCAGGGCGAGTGCCCCAAGTGCGGCAAGAAGAAGGACGGCAGCAAAGACGGCTGCGACGGCAAGGGAGGCTGAAAAGGCGACGGCCTGGGCCGCGGTCGCGGCGAGTGGGAGGAAGGCGACACCGAGAAGCAGGGAGCCCAGGGGCTCGGACCCGGCCAGGGCTACGGCGAGCGCCCCGAGACGCCCTCCGATTTCGACACGGAAAAGTCCAAGGTGAAGTCCAAGCTCGGCAAGGGCACCTACGTCGGCTCCTACTTCATGAAGGGGGAGCCGCCCAAGGGCGAGGCCGCCACGCAGTACGCCGAGGTCGAGAAGGCGTACGCCGAGGAGGCCATGGACGCGCTGCAGAAGCAGAAGGTCCCGGCCGCCCAGCGCGACTACGTCCGCGACTACTTCGACGCCATCCGGCTCGAAAAGACGGGCAAATCCAAGTAGCCCTTCGCCCGGGAGGAAAAGGCCTTCCCATGAAAGCCGCGTGCCTCGGCTTCGCCCTCCTCCTCTTCGGCTGCGGGTCACGAAGCGGCGACGTGGTCGTCTACACCTCCGTGGACGACCTCTACGCCCGGGACATCTTCGGCTCGTTCACGAAGGAGACGGGGATCCGCGTCCTGCCCGTCTTCGACACCGAGGAGGCCAAGACCCTCGGTCTCGTCCACCGGATCCTCGCCGAGAAGGCCCATCCCCAGGCCGACGTCTTCTGGAGCGGCGACTGCGCCCGCTCCGCGCTCCTCAAGAGGGAAGGCGCGCTCGAGGCGTACCGGTCGCCCGCCGCCGCGGAGATCGCCGACGAGTGGCGCGATCCCGACCACGCGTGGACCGGCTTCGGCGTCCGCGCGCGCGTCATCGTCTACAACACGCGGACCCTGAAGGAGCCGCCCCGCACGGTCGCGGAGCTGGCGGATCCGAAGTGGAAGGGGCGGATCGCGGTCGCCAATCCCCTCTTCGGCACCACCGCCGCGCACGTCGCCGCCCTCGCCCAGATCCGCGGGGAGGAGGCGGTCCTCAAGCTGTTCGCCGCGCTCCGCGCCAACGACACGCGCTTCGTGGGCGGCAATTCGCACGTCCGCGACCTCGTGGCGCGCGGCGACTGCGACGCCGGCCTCACCGACACCGACGACGTCTGGATCGGGAAGCAGCGCGGCGATCCGATCGAGATGCTCTTCCCGGACCAGGACGGCGCCGGGACCCTGGTGATCCCGAACTCCGCCGCCCTCCTCAAGGGCGCGCCCCACGGAGAGAACGCGAAGCGCTTCCTCGACTGGCTGCTGCGCCCGGAGACCGAGCGCCTGCTCTCGCAGGGTCCCTCGCACCAGATGCCCGTCCGAGGGCCCGGCGAGCTCTCGAAGCTGCGCGCGATGAAGGTCGACTGGGGCAAGCTGTCGGCGTCGGAATCGCTCCTCGACAAGGTGAAGAGCACGCTGGGCCTATGACGCGCGCGATCGGACTCGTCCTGCTGGCGCCCCTCGCGGGCTTCGCCCTCGAGGCCGCGCTCGGCGCCGGACAGTTCCATCTGCACCTTCGCGCCTTGGGGCAGACGCTGATCGTGGCGGGCGGCGCGACGGCGCTCGCGGTCGCCCTCGGCCTGCCCGTCGGGCTGACGCTCGCCCACTCAAGGGGCAGCCTGGCGAGGACGCTGACGCTCTTCCCGCTCCTCCTCCCGCCGGTGCTGGCGGCGGCGGCCTGGATGGGCGCCCGGCTGCCCGCGCCGCAGGCCCCGGGCATCGCGCTGATCCTGGGATCGCTCTACTGGCCGGTCGTCGCGCTGCTTCTCGAGGCGTCCCTCCGCCGCGTCCCGGCGGGC
>JACQFK010000322.1 GCA_016200125.1 Planctomycetota bacterium | reverse complement strand
AGCGCCCTGAGCAGGACCTCCTTGCCGGGATCCTCCTCGCGGTGGTCGTCGGCATACTTGCGGGCGTCGAAGAAGGCCTTCCGGAATTCCCAGGCCACGCCCATCCGCGTGGTGGGCCGCCGCGAGAAGAAGGAAGCGGCGCCGCCCCGGGGCGGGAAGTTGCCCTGCGAGGGGGCCGGCCCGATCGCCGCCTTCAGGGCGGCCTCGGGGCGCAGGATCATGTCCGCGCGGGAGCGGCCGGAGGTCCGGATGAGGCTCGCCACGCCGCCGATGACGCCGCGGTTGCCCGGCTCCACGAAGGCCGCCGTCACGCCGCTCTGCCGCGCCCGGGCGAGGTCGACGCCGCGCGGATCGAGCGAGTCAACGATGCGGACCTGCGGCGCGACCTCCTCGCCGTCCTCGTTGGCCGGCCCGGCGACGCCCAGCGTGCAACCCGCATCGATCAGGCCCGGGATGACGATCTTGCCCGCGAGATCAACGACGGTCGCCCCCGGGGGCAGGTCGCCGCCGATCCTTGAGATTTTTCCGCCGACGACGATGAGCGGCCCCTCCACCGCCTCGCCGCTCACGGTGAGGAGGCGCGCGTGGTTCAGGACGATCGTCTCCTCGTTCTGCTGGGCGAAGAGAATCAGGATGAGCGCCGCCACGCGGGTCATGGCTTCTCACCCTTGCGCCAGGTGACCTTGCCGTCGACGATCACGAGTTCGACGCCGCTGGTGAGCGAGAGCGGATCGCCGCTCCACACGGCGAGGTCGGCGGCCTTCCCCTCCTCGAGAGAGCCGAAGTCCTGCGACAGGCCCAGGATCTCCGCCGGAACCGTCGTCAGCGCCCGGAGCGCCGCGTCCCGGTTCATGCCGTACTTCACGGCGAACGCGGCCGTGACCCGCAGGTGCTCTTCCGGCGTCGACGGCGCGTCGCTCACGAAGGCGACGGCGACTCCCGCCTTCGCCAGCCGCCCGGGCGTTTCGAGTGTTTCGCGCCGGTCGTTCACCGTGAGGGGGCCGAATCCGACGCGGACCTTGGCCGCCGCCAGCCGCTCGATCACATCGCCGGCCTGCCGGGCGTGGACGAGGGTCATCTTCAATTGGAAGGCCGCCTGGAGTTCCAGCGCGCTCTCGATCTCCCCGGCCGTCGAAGCGTGCACGAAGACCGGCGACTTGCGGAGGTCGCCCTGCGGATCGCGAAGCTGCTCCCTCAGCATCGAGATGGCGCCGGTCCGCGACGTCGGCTCGCGGTCGGGCCTCAGCGCCTCGGCGCCCAGCGAGATCTTGGTGCCCGCGGCGATCCGGAGGAGCGCGCGGTCGTAGCGCCCGCCGTTCAGCTTGACGATCCCCACCCGGCCGCCGACGAGGTTGCCGCTGCCCGGGGCCAGCGCCACCGTCGTGACGCCCGAACCGAGGGCCGCGCGGACGTCGGGGTGCCGGCTCGTGAAGGCCTCCACCGCCCTTGCCTCCGGCGTGAGCGATTCCGTCGACTCCTCGACGTCGAAGGCGCTCCCCAGGTGCGAATGCGCGTCGACGAAGCCCGGCAGGATCCACGAGCCCTTGGGAAGCTCGACGACCGTCGCGCCCGCGGGCACGTCGATCGCCGCGCCGATCCTCCGGATCTTCCCCCCCGAGAGGAGGATCATCCCGTTCTCGATCTCGGGGCCCGTCACCGGAACGATGCGGCCGCCCTTGAGGACGATGACCTCGGCTTTCGCCTGCAGCAGGATCAGGAGCGCGAGGAGGAGGGTCTTCATCGCGCCCCCCGCTCATGGACGACCACGCCGTCGATCAGGGTCTTCTCGACCCTGGTCCCGGTCTCGAAGGGTTCGCCGCTCAGCACCACGAGGTCGGCGGCCTTCCCCTTCTCGATCGAGCCCTGGGTCTTGTCGATGCCCAGGATCTTCGCCGCGTCGAGCGTGATCGCCGCCAGCGCCTGCTCCCGGGTGAGGCCCCGGGACGCGGCGACGGCCGCGGCTTCCGCGAGGAAGCGGGAGGCGCCGACCCCCCAGTGGCCCGCCCGCTCGTCGCCGAAGGAGCCGATCGCCAGGGGGACCCCCGCCGCAACCAGCGCGGCCGCGGTGGCCGTGGAGTGGTTGAGATAGTCCACCGAGTAGCCGCCCAGGCGAAAGACGGGACCGGCGACGACGGGGATCTTCGACTTCGCGATCTCCACCGCGCAGGCGCCGCCCTCGGTGGCCTGCTCCAGCACGGCGCGCAGCTTGAAGTCCGCGGCGAGCCGGAGCGCGAGCGCGATCGCGTCGGCGCTGTGGACCTCGATCCGGACCTTCAGCGTGCCTTTCGGATCGAGGGCCCGGGCCAGGACTTCGTGGCGCGGCTCGACCTTCGGCTTCGCGGGCTCCTTGGCCTCTTCCTTCTTCGCCTTCTTCTGCTCGTACTCCGCAAGGTCCTTGCGGAACTTCTCCCAACCCTCGACATACTGCCGCGCCGCTTCGAAGGCCTGCTTGAGCTGCGGATAGGACTGGTAGCGCTCGAGGGCGGTCGAAGTCTCGCCGCCGGAGGCGCCGAGCGTCAGCTTGAGCGCCGCGTCTTTCAACAGGATCGTCCGGGTCCCGTCCAGTCGGAGCACCGCGCCCAGACCGTTGACGCTGCCGAGGCTCAGGGGGCCGACGTAGGCGGCGGTCACGCCCTGCTCGACCGCCTCACGGTAGTCTCTCTGATAGAGGTCGAGCGCGTCGAGGACGTTCTGTTCCGCCGAGCCGGGGCTGCGCTCGCCCGGGGGGATGAAGAGCCGCGACGCGGCGTCGATGAGTCCGGGGATGATGACTTTGCCGGTCGCGTCGATGACCGTCGCGTCCGCCGGCAGCGGGAGGTCCTTGCCGACGGCGACGATCTTTCCGTTCTCGATGACGATGCTGGCGTTCTCGATCGGCGCGCCGCTGCCGGGATAGACCTTGGCGCCCTTGAGGACGCTGGCTTTGGGCTGAGGGGAGGCCTGGAGCGAGAGCGCGATCAGGAGGGCGAGGACCCGCATGTTCCCTTCCCCGTTCGAGAGAACCCCAGCGCCCCCTCGCCTCCCGGCGGCGATTTGACTCTAACACCCTGGGAGGCAAGGGTCAATGACACTATCGACTACGGGCGGATCAGGGCTTCAGTTTGATCCGGGGGACGGTTTTCACGTCGAGCGGCGGCGGATTCTCCTCGTTGAGGACGCGGTGCATCGTGCCGCTCATGCGCCGGAGGAAGTTCTTCAGGTCGACGCCGCGACTCCCAGGGATCGTGGGCCTTGTAGAAGTTGCCGCTGTTGAACAGTTCGACCCCTTCGAGGAAGCGCGGGTCAGGGTCCATCGGGGGACTTCAGCATCGCGGCCGAGCAGGCGAGCAGGCCCAGGCCGGTGAACAGCGGGACCGTGCCGAGACAGACCGACCAGCGGTGCAGCGAGTCGACGCGCGCGCGGGCCGGAACGCCGGGAGGCATCGTGTCGAAGTTCGCGATGGACGCCCGCTCGTGCTCGATGGCCGGACCGAGGTAGAACTGGGCGTTGCAGGCGAGGAGGAGCATCAGGGTCAAGGCGGACAGTCTCAAAAGGCCGCTCCTGGCCTTGAGCTCGCCGCCCTTCATCAAGACCAGGACCGCAAGCGCGGCCACGACCCCGAGCGCAAGCTGGATCGGCCCGAAGTTCCGGAGCACGGAGCCGAAGATCGTGCCCGCGGTCGCTCTCGGCAGCGAGGCATTGAACAGCGTCGGCGCGACGACAAAGGCGAGCGTGGCCATCCCGCCCACCCAGAGTCCCAGGGCCGTGAAGTAGAGGGCGCGGACGGCGCGGTTCATTGCAGGGCCTCCAGGATCTCATCGTCGGTCGGCATGCCGTAACGGTGGAAGACGATCTTTCCTTCCGGCCCGATCACGACGACGGTGCGGCGGTTGCCCCCGCGTTTCTCGGCGCCGTAGGCCTTGGCGACCTTCAACTCCGGGTCGGAGAGGATCGGGAACTTGAAGCTGAACCCGTCGCAGAACTTCTGGTGGGCGTCGACGCCCGCGGGGTTCACCCCGAGAACCTGGGCGTTCGCCCGGTTGAACTTCTCCTGGTCGTCCCGCAGCGCCGACAGCTGCTTGTTGCAGCCGGGGGTGTTGTTGATCGGATAGAAGACGAGGACGACGTTGCGGCCCCAGAGATCCTTGAGCGCGTAGGTTTTGCCGTCGTTGGCGACCAGCGCGAAGTTCGGCGCCGGCTGTCCGATCATGAGAAGGCCGCCCTCAGCGCATCCTCCGCCACCACCGAGCAGCGCTCCTTGCCCTCCGGGAGGCCGCCCAGGAAGAGGACGACATCCGTGTTCTTGATCGCCCGGGCGTCGTCGACGTTCCGGCCGATCAGGAGCTCGGTCAGGGCGGAGCTGGAGGCGATCGCGGCCGCGCAGCCGAAGGTCTTGGTGCGGGCCTCGGCGATCACCCCTTCGCGGACCACGAGGGTCAGCTTGACCTGGTCGCCGCAGGCGGCGTTGCGGACGAAGGAGGTGTGGGTCGGATGCGGCAGTTCGCCGGTGTTCCTCGGGTTGAGGAAATGATCCATCACGATGGGGTTGTACTCTTCGAAGGGCATCAGCGCGCCAGCTCTTCGGCCGGGATCGGCTGGCGGCCGGGAAACCCTTCCTCGAGGTGGTGGTAGTACTCGACGGACTTCTCCCCCCGCTGCCAGCAGAGGAAGACCAGGCGGTTCTCGATCACGCCGTAGAAGTCGACCAGGCCCTGCTCGACGCTCTTGACGACCGCCTCGAACTCGGCGAAGCGGCGGGTGGCGGCGTCGAACTCCTTCTTCGACTTCTCGATTTCCTCCATGTAATGGGCGTACTCGCGCTGGTCGGGGTTGGTCTCGGCGCGGACCTCGTCGCCCCAGATCATCTCGAGGACGTCGACCTTCCCCTTGATGGTTTTGAGGCGCTCCTTGATCTGGTCGATCTCGTCGAAGGCGCGGATGAGCTTGGGGACGAGGGCGGAGGCTTCTCGCGCGGTGTAGATGCGGGGACCCATCGTCCCGAGTATAGCTGAAACTGATTTAAAATAAAAGGAGCCAGGCCACCGCTTCGAGGTTTTACCCTTTCAAAGGCGGCCTGGCCCTGGAGAGAGGGGGAAACAGATTTTGGGCTTGCGAGGCCAAACATATGTGCTTGGCACTCTATACTAGTTTGACCTCAGCCTGCCCGTAGCTTGAGCCCCCTAGCCCAGCTGGGCGAGCCCCAGATTCGAACGGCTGTTCCGCGATGCGATCCCAAAAGGGCTCGGCAACTCGGTACTGCACAGCCATTCAAAGAGCGTCGAATCTTTCTATACATGCCGGCGGGGTTTGCTATGTCCCACCGCCGACTTGATCGCAACTCTCTCGAACCTTCCCTCGCTCCTAACTACACTGGCGATGCCCATGGGTACCGCCT
>JACQFK010000316.1 GCA_016200125.1 Planctomycetota bacterium | reverse complement strand
GGGGGTTTCGTCCGGCTTCACGAGCGCCTTCTCGAGGGCGCCGATCGTGTCCCGGACCTGCTTCTCGGCGTCCTGGGGCGTGGAGAGAAGGGCGGCCAGGAGCAGAAAGGACATCACAACAAACTATACACGCCCGCCGCTCCGGCGGAGGGGTCTTGTCTACTTGAGATCCTGCGGCTTGACGCCCTTCTTGTAGCCGTTGAAGCCGAACCTGGTCGGCGCCCAGGCGCCCACGATCTCCACGTTGTTCTTCGCGGGGATCTTCTCCTCCATCCCCAGGCACCAGTAGGCGGCGTTGACGATCATCCGTCGCGTGCCGTCGGCCAGCAGGTCCTGGCTGGCTCCCATCGTCGTCGTGAAGATCCTCGACGCCTTGCCCGCCGTGCCCGTGTAGGTCTTGGTCCAGGCCACCGGCATCATCGGATTGTTCTTCGGCCCGTCGATCGGCTTGTCCGCCGGGTTCATCCCCTCGAGGACGGCGCCCAGGACGAGCGGCTTTGAGTCGCCGTGGAGCGCGTTGGTCGTGTAGACGTCGGTCGGCCCGAAGATGTCTTCGCAGCCGCGGAGGATCGGATGGTCCTTCATGCCCTCGGCGGGGATGCCCCGCGTCGCCTGCTTGCCGTGGGCGCCGTGATGGTTGACCCAGGTCTCCCCCAGCACCTGGCGGCCGAAGCCCTTCTCGTAATCCTTGTCGCCGTTGGTCCAGGTGTACTTCTTGTAGCTGCTCGCGCCCTTCTTGTCGATGTTGAACGCGTGGGTCGAGGTCCGCATCCCGATGACCGGCCTCCCGGACTCGACGAAATCGACGATGTGCTTCATCTGGTCGTCGGGCAGGTTCCGGAAGCGGAGGGCCATGATCATCAGGTCGGCCGAGTCCAGCGCCTCCAGGCCCGGGATGTTGTCGGTGGTGTTGGGGTTGATCTCGCCGCTGTTCTTGTCGATCGCGAACAGCACGGTGCACTTGAAGCCGTGATGCTTCGAGAGGATCTTGCCGAGCTGGGGCATCGACTCCTCCGAGCGGTACTCCTCGTCCCCGCTGACGAGCACGACGTGCTTGCCCTTGCCCGGCCCCTCGCCGCCCTCGAAGACCAGCCAAGGGTTGTCCTTCGGGCGGCCCGCGGCCAGGGAGGCGAGCGCGACGACCAGGGCGGCGAGTCGAATCATGACGCGTTTCCTCGAAAGCGTGCTATCCCTAAAACGAGGGGACCCCGCCGGGGGTTCCATAAGGAGATAGCTGAAAAGGGGCCCCGATGGACAGAGAAATGACCCGCCGCGAGTTCAACGAGACGGCCCTGAAGTCGCTCGCCCTCTTCTCGCTCTTCGGGCTCCTCAAGGGGAAGGACCTCTTCGCCTCCGCGATCCGCCCCTTCGCCAACCACTGGCTCGCGGACCTGGACCAGATCGGCCGCGAGGTGAAGAACGACACGCTCAAGCAGGTCGAGTGGCAGAAGAAGGTGGAGGAGCTGTACTCGCACGTCGACCTCCCCGAGTTCCTCAAGATGATCGACTTCGAGACCATGAAGCGGAAGCTCGAGACCTTCAACGGCAAGGGCGCGATGAGCCTCGGCGTCAATTTCCCCGTCCTCGAGGGCGTGCCCACGAAGCAGATCTTCGGACGGCAGATGTTCGCGATGAAGAAGGGCCGCTCCATCGTGCCGCACGGGCACGACAGCATGGCGACGGCCTTCCTCGTCGTGAGCGGCAACTGCCGGGGGCGGCACTTCGACCGCCTCGCCGACGAGAAGGACTTCATGATCATCGCGCCGACGATCGACAAGGAGTTCGGCCCCGGCGGCACCTCGTCGATCTCCGACGTGAAGGACAACGTCCACTGGTTCGAGGCGCTGACCGACTCGGCCTTCGTCTTCAACATCCACGTGAACGGGCTCAAGAGCAATCCCAAGAGCACCGGCCGCGTGTACGTCGATCCGAACGGCGAGAAGCTCGAGGGCGGCAAGATCCGCGCCAAGATCCTCGATCACGACCAGACCACGAAGCTCTACGGATAGCTTGCTCCGGGGGAGCCCCTTTCCCTATCCTAGGGCCTCATGATCCCCGCTTCCATGAAGGCCGCCGTCTACCGCGGACGCGGCAAGGTCGTCGTTGAGACCGTCCCCGTGCCCGCGATCGGCCCCGGCGAGGTCCTCGTCCGGGTCGCCGCCTGCGGCGTCTGCCACACCGACCTGAAGAAGGTGGAGTACTGACTGCAGGCGCCGCCCCGCATCTACGGCCACGAGATGGCCGGGACGATCGCCGCGACGGGCCGCGGCGTCAGAGGCTGGAAGGTCGGCGATCGCGTGGCCGTTTTCCATCACATCCCCTGCGGGCGCTGCTTCTACTGCGACCGGGCGGACTACGCCCAGTGCCCGGTCTACAAGAAGACCGGATCGACCGCGGGCTTCGAGCCCGCCGGCGGCGGCTTCGCCGAGTACCTCCGCGTGCTCCCCTGGATCGTCAAGAACGGCATGGTCCGCGTGCCGCGCTCCGTGCCCCTCGAGCAGGCCAGCTTTCTCGAGCCCGTGAACACCTGCCTCAAGGCCGTCGACCGCCTCCACCTGCGGCGGGGCGACCTCGTGCCCGTGTTCGGCCAGGGACCGATCGGACTGCTGTTCACGCAGCTGCTCAAGGCCCGCGGCGCGAGGCCGGTGGGGCTCGACCTGATCGCCTCGCGGCGCCGCCTCTCGACGCGCCTCGGCGCGGCCTGGAGCGCCGATCCGCGCTCGCCGGCCTTCGAGCGCCGTCTCCGGCGCGAGACCGGCGGACGCGGCGCGGACGCCGCCGTGCTCGCCGTGCCCAGCGAAGCGGCGCTGAAGCAGGCCCTCGCCCTGCTCCGGCCCGGCGGCAACGTGCTCCTCTTCGCCCACACGCGGAAGGGCGAGGAGGTCCGCCTCGACGCGGGCGCCGTCTGCGTGGACGAGAAGACCGTCCTGGGAAGCTACAGCTCCTCCATCGACGTGGCGGACGAGGTCGCGCGGCTGGTGTTCTCCCGCCGCGTCGACGTCGGCCCGCTCATCACCCATCGCTTTCCGCTCTCGAAAGTGGTCGATGCCTTCGCCCTCGCGAGCCGGCCCTCGCCGACCTCGCTCAAGGTGCTGGTGACGCCGTGAGCCTGCCGGCCTCGATGCGCGCCGCGGTGCTGCACGGCAAGGAGGACCTCCGGGTCGAGACCCTGCCGCTGCAGGCGCCGGAGCCCGGCGGCATGATCGTGCGCATCGACACGGCGCTGACCTGCGGCACCGATCTGAAAGTCTGGCGCCGCGGCTACCACGCCACGATGATCAAGATCCCGGGCATCCTCGGCCACGAGGCGGCGGGCGTCGTGGTCGCGCTCGGCGAAGGCGCCGTCTCGGCCACGGCGCCGGGGATCCGGCTCGGCGACCGCGTGGTCGTCGCCAACTCCGCCCCCTGCGGCGCCTGCCGCTTCTGCGGCCGCGGCCAGCAGAACCTCTGCGACGACCTCCAGTACCTCAACGGCATGTATGCCGAGTACCTGCGCGTCCCGCCGCGATTCGTCCGGGACAACTCCTGGCGCGTGCCCGACGCGCTCCCGCTCGACGTCGCCGCGATGACCGAGCCGCTGGCCTGCGTGGTGCACGGACTCCGCGAGACGCCGGTCCGGAAAGGCGACGAGGCGCTGGTGATCGGCCTGGGGCCGCTCGGCCTTTTCTGGATCGCGCTGCTCAGGAACGCCGGCGCCGCGGTCTCGGCGATGGGCCGCCATGAGGCGAGACTTGAGGCGGCGCGGAAGCTCGGTGCGGCCGTCGTGGAGACGGCCCGGCCCGGCGCCTACGATCTGGTCGTCGAGGCGACCGGCAGCGTCGAGACCTGGAACCAGGCCGTCGGCTTCGTCCGGAAGGGCGGCACCCTGAACCTCTTCGGCGGCCCTCCGAAGGGGACCCGGGCGGAGTTCGACACCAACCGGCTGCATTATGATCAGCTCACGCTGAAGTCGCCGTTCCACCACCGGCCCGAGACGATCCGCGAGTCGCTCGACCTGCTGGCCCGCGGCGTCGTGCCGTCCGCGCTGTTCCTGACCGACACGCGCGGACTGGAGGAGCTGCCCGAGATCTTTCGCGCCATGAATGTGTCGAAGTCGGCCGTGAAGACCCGGATCCGCATGGGAGGCACGTCATGAACGTCCTGATGCTGCTCATGGCCCTGGCGACGGCCGACTTGTCCTCCGTAGCCTTGGCGGAGGAGGATGATTGGCCCGCCTGGCGCGGGCCG
>JACQFK010000315.1 GCA_016200125.1 Planctomycetota bacterium | reverse complement strand
AGGCGAAGGCGGAGAGATGATCCCCTTCTACCTGCGCGACGACACCGGGGTCATCCGCGTCGATCCCCAGGGCGCGAAGATCGAGCCGGCGGTCCTCTTCGAGCAGGAATGCGACGATTCGAATCCGCTCTATTACGACAAGGGCCCCGCGGACGCCGTCGCCCATTCCGACTACGAGCGCCGCTTCGTCGAGTACGGCATCCCCCTGGGCCTGGAGCTCTACGTCGTCGGCCAGTCGCGGGAGCGGGAGGACATCGTCGCGCCCGAGATCGCCTGGGACGAGAAGGCGCCCCTGTTCCTGATCACCTGCCGCAGCGAGAAGGAGATCGAGTCGGGGATGGGCTGGTCCTCCTGGGGCCTCGCCTTCCTCGCCCTGCTGCTGGCGGGCACGGGGATCGCGCTCGGGCGGGCGGGGCCCGCGGGCTTTCCGGTACCCGACGTGATCGTCGGAGCGGCCGGCTTCCTCTTCGCCTGGCTGCTGGGTTGGATCTGGATGGTCTACAACTCGCTCGTCGAACTGCGCCAGCGGGTGCGCCGCGCGGGCTCGCTGGTCGAAATCGAGCTCAAGCGGCGCCACGACCTCATCCCGAGCCTGGTCGGGGCCGTCCAGGGGTATCGCGACTACGAATCCAAGGTGCAGAAGGAAGTGGCCGCGCTGCGGTCGCAGATGGAGGCGACGATGCCCGGCCGGGCGGGGCCCGATCCCGCGGCGCTCCTCCCCACGCTCCGGGCGATCACGGAGCGCTATCCGGACCTGAAGGCGAACGAGTCCTTCCTCCGCCTCCAGGAGTCGCTGTCAGAGACGGAGCAGCGGATCGCGCTCGCGCGGGAGTATTTCAACGGGGTCGCGACGGGCTACAACACCTGCCTCGAGGTCGTTCCCGACCGCTTCGTCGCGTCGCTCGGGGGCCTCCAGCCGCAGCCGCTGTTTGCCGCCGCGGATTTCGAGCGGGCGGCGGTGACGGTGGACCTGAACTGAAGCGCGTCAGGAGGCGGAGGGGGCGGAGAAGCGGAGGCGGGTGGCGCCCTCCTGGATGGCGCGGAGGATGCGCCGGGGATCAAGCAGCAGCTGCTCCCAGCAGGGGCGGCAGGCCGGATGCTCCTGGGTCTCGACGCGGACGTAGCAGTCCTTCCGGGCGTCGCTCTTGCTGCACAACGAACAGACAACTCTCATGGGTGAAGATCCTACCCGGGGGCGCCCGGAAGTTCAATGAAAACTTTCACCCCGGAGGGGCTCAGGCGGCGCGGCGGACGAATTCGACGAGGTAGGAGATCCGCTCCGGCCCCTTCCCCGTGATCGTCACCAGGAAGCGTCCGCCGAGGAGGTTCTCGCCCTTCCTGAACACGGGGCGGAACACGATCGCCCCCCGCAGGCCGATGGACGTGTGGTTGAGGTCGAGCTTGCGGTCGAGATCGTACTCCTCGTTGAGGCTCCACACCTCGATCTTGAGCTCGCCCTTCGTGCCCGTGGGGAAGGGTCCGCCGCGCGGCATCACGCACCAGGCGGCGCTCGGGTCGAGGTACTCGATCGGGAACAGCCCCGCGGAGGGATACGAGGTGAACTCCGGCAGCTTCGGCCCGGGGCGGGCGGCCTTCGGAGGCTGCTTGCCCGTGCTGTCCAGGACCCACATCGCCTTGTAAGTGTTCTCGGGACCCGCCTCGCCGAAGCCCACTTTGCCCAGTTCCGGCGTCAGGATCCACACCCGGTGGCCCACGCGCTCGATGTTGGAGGGGTCCGAGTCCTCCATGAAGCCGTCGATCGAATCCCGGAGCGAGCCCTTGGGATACATGCTGATGTTGCTCTTGTTGCAGCCCTCGTAGCCCTTCTTGAAGAAGTCCGGCGCCACCCCGGGCGGCTGGGGCGGCTCGTGCGAAAGATCCTTGTTCAGCGCCATGATGACCGCGCCGTGCTGGCAGGATTCGTTGTAGGGCTCGTGGACCGTCAGGTCGATCGGCAGGTCGCAGAGCCAGCGGTAGGCCTTGACGTGCCTCAGCGCGAACTCCAGGTACTCCTTCTTCAGCTTCCCCGCCTTCTGCGGCGAGGCCAGGCTCGGCGCCTCCTCGTAGCGCTCCGCGAGATCCCACTTCTTCACTCCCGCCGGCGGGTCGATCTCGTCGAGCTTCTTGCGGATCGCCTCGACCGGGCGGGGAAAGGCCGGCAGGGGCGTGGCGAGATCGGGAAAGTGCAGGACCTCGCCCTTGCGGAACATCACGTGGTGGAGCAGCGCGCCCTTGTCGTCGTAGCGGAGGAGGTCGCCGTCGGGCTTTCCCTTGGCGTACTTCTTCTTCACCCGCGGCTTGCCGTTTTCGTAGAACTCCTCGTAGGAGCGCTCCAGCACGCCGTGGACGTATGAGGCGACGATCTTGCGCTTCCCGCTTTCGAAGAACTCCTGGTACTGGCCGTCCTTCATCCCGTCGGCGTCGAGCGAGTACTGCGCCTTCACCTTGCCGTTGTCGAAGGTCTCCTTGACGGGTCCCGCCTTTGAGTCCTGCGCGCCGCCCGCCGTCGCCGCGAGCAGCAGCAGCGCCCAGCCCGTACGGAGGTTCAACATCGTCAGAAGTATAACGCCCCCCCGGGGGGCGCGGGCCGCGGCGTGCAAATTTTTGCGCCGCCGGGGCCGGCCCGCTATGATGGGGGGCATGGGTTTTGTCAGCCGGCGTCAATTCGTCGCCCAGGGGGCCGCGACGGCCGCGCTCCTCAGCCCCGCCCTCGCGCAGGACGCCGCCCCGCCGATGAGGCTGGGCATGCTCGGGATGTGGCACAGCCATGCCGACGGCATCGTCGCGCGCGTCGCCGAGAACCCCAAGGAGTTCGCGCTCGTCGGCTTCCACGACCCCGACCCCGAGGTCGTCGCGGAGAAGCGCAAGCGCTGGGAGCCGAAGATCCCGGGCTTCCGGGTCTTCGACACGCCCGAGCAACTGCTGGCGGAGAAGCTCGACGGGGTCGTCGTCGACGGCCAGGTTTATGACAACCTGAAGCACGCGCGGAGGGCGCTCGAGAGCGGCCGGCCGGTGATGCTCGAGAAGCCGGCGGGCACGAGCCTGGAGGAGCACCGCAAGCTGGCCGCCCTGGCGCGGGAGAAGAAGCTGCACCTGCAGATGATCTACCTCTTCCGCTACATGTCGGCGGTGCGGGAGATGCTGGCGCGGGCGAAGCGGAACGAGTTCGGCCGGATCTACGAGTTCCGCGCGCGGCTCCCGAAGGCCCTGGGGGACTACAAGCGCAACGTCGGGGAGGTCTCCCGCTACAAAGGCGGCATCTTCTTCGAGATGGCCGGCCACGTGATCGACATGATGGTCTCCCTCCTCGGCGCGCCGAAGAAGGCCTCGCCCTTCCTCGCGCACCACCACCGCGAGGAGCCCGCCGGCTTCATCGACAACGGCATCGGCATCTTCGAGTTCGACCGCGCCTGGGGCATCGTCGAGGTCCCGGCGCTCGAGGTCGCGCCGCACTCCCGCCGCATCGAGGTCTACGGGACCGAGGGGGCCTGCGTGATCCCCCACCTGGGCAGCGGCCATCTCGCCAACAAGAACATCCAGCCCCTCGAGACCACCCGCGGCGGCGCCGAGTGGGAGCGGATCGACCTTCCCGCCCAGACGCTGCAGATCATGGACCTCCGCGAGTTCGCGGCGGTGGTCGCGGGCAGGAAGGCGCCGGACTATTCGCTGGACCACGACCTCGCGGTCCACGAGGCGCTGCTGAAGTCGAGCGGCATGGCCTGAACGAGGTACGAAGTACCAGGTGCATCCCTTGGTACCTCGTTCCTGGTGCCTGGTACTCAGGCGGGCGCGAGTTTCTTGTACTTGATCCGGTGCGGCTGGTCGGCCGCCTGGCCGAGCTCCTGGCGCCGCTTCTCCATGTAGGCCTGGTGGTTGCCCTCGAACCAGCGCACCTTCCCCTCCCCTTCGAACGCGAGGATGTGCGTCGCGATCCGGTCGAGAAACCAGCGGTCGTGGCTGATCACGACCGCGCAGCCGTTGAAGGCAAGCAGCGCCTCCTCCAGCACGCGGAGCGTGTCGACGTCCAGGTCGTTGGTCGGCTCGTCGAGGAGCAGCAGGTTCGCGGCCTTGTTCAGGGTCTTGGCGAGGAGCACGCGGTTGCGTTCGCCGCCGGAGAGGACGCCGACGTTCTTCTGCTGGTCGGGCCCGCGGAAGCCGAAGCGGCTGACGTAGGAGCGGCCGTTGATCTTCCGGTTGCCGAAGGGGATCTCGTCCTCGCCGCCGGTGATCTCCTCGTAGACCGTCCGGGCGGCGCCGAGCGACTCGCGCGTCTGGTCCACGTAGGCCATCACGACGGAGGGCCCCACCTCGAGCGTCCCCGCGTCGGGCTTCTCCTGCCCCGTGATCATCTTGAAGAGCGTGGTCTTGCCGGCGCCGTTGGGGCCGATGACGCCGATGATGCCGCCCGGCGGGAGCGAGAGGTCCATGCCGTCGATCAGCAGGTTGTCGCCGTAGCCCTTCTTCAGCCCCTTCACCTCGAGCACCTTGGTGCCGAGCTTCGGGCCGGGCGGGATCTGGAACTCGATCTGGTCCTCGCGCAGCTCCATCGCCTCGGCGGCCAGTTTTTCGTAGGCGGTGATGCGGGCCTTGGGCTTGGCGACGCGGGCGCGCGGCGCCATTCGGATCCATTCGAGCTCGCGGGCCAGCGTCTTGTCGCGCGCCTGCTTCGCCTTGCCCTCGAGCTCGCTCCGCTTCTGCTTCTGTTCGAGCCAGGACGAGTAGTTCCCCTGCCAGGGGATCCCGCGGCCGTGGTCGAGCTCGAGGATCCAGCCGGCGACGTTGTCCAGGAAGTACCAGCGCGTCGGCCGCGATCTCGAGCTGCCGGTCGGTCTCACAGGCGTTCGTCGCGTCGATCTTCTCCTGCAGCGCGGTCATCCGGTCGAGCGCCGCCTGCATCTCGTCGCCGTCCAGGCCCTTCTCCAGCGAGGCGCTCACGGCTTCGAAGTCCTTCACGAGCTGGAGCGCGTCGGCCATCCCCTGCTCGACGACCTGCCGGACCGTGAGGGCCGCGTCCAGGAGCGGCTCCTGCGGGACATAGCCGATCTTCGTGCCGGGATTCCACCAGACCTTGCCGTCGACGTCCTTGTCGACCCCCGCCATGATGCGCAGGAGCGTGGACTTGCCGGCCCCGTTGCCCCCCAGGATGCCGATCTTCGCGCCGTGGTAGAACGAGAGGCTCAGATCCTCGATGATGACCTTCTTCTCGTACATCTTGTTCAGGTTCTGGATCTGCATGATGAAGTGGGCCACGCGCGCTCCTTTGGAAACGGGGTTCCTGGAAGGACGGAGTTATAACACACTCGCAGGGGAGAGGCGAGAGCGATCGCTCAGGGCGCCGGCTTCCTGAGCGCCGCGACGCAGGCCTTGGCCTGCGCGAGCAGGGAGGCGATGTGGGCGGACGCCTCGCGCGACCGGGCCTCGGGGGCCTCGAGCCAGCGGCGGGCCTTCTCCGACCCGTCCGGCTCGACGACCGCAAAGGCCACCGCCAGCTCGAACTCCCCCTCGTTCTTCGTCATGCCGGGGAGTTCCCGGAGCCAGGACTGGAGCACGTCGATCCAGCGGCCGTGGCGCGAGCGGAGCGGCAGCATCCTCGAGTGGAGGTTCCGGGTCTCCTCGTGGACCACCGCGAGCTGCCCGTCCTTCTTCGCCTGGAGGATCCGCGCCTGCCGG
>JACQFK010000314.1 GCA_016200125.1 Planctomycetota bacterium | reverse complement strand
GCCCGTAGCAGCCGAGCTCCCCGTAGCCCAGGTCGTCCGCGAGGATGAAGATGATGTTGGGCCCGCGCGGGGGGCGCGCCGGCGCCGCGCCGCCGCAGCCCATCGCGACGGCCATGAACGCCAGGATCAGCTTTGTCTTCATCAAATAAGAAACCCCCCGGTTTCCCGGGGGGTTTCCCTCGTTTCGCTGTTTTTCCGTCGGCTACTTCACTTCCTTCCAGTAGTCCTCCGGCATGTCGGCGGCGAGCTTGAGCGCGCCGTTCGCGCCGGCGAAGACCGGCTCGTGGACCTTGGTGACCTTGCCGCCGCCGTACTGCTGGAGGTCCTCCTCGATCAGGCGGTCCAGGCCGCGGAGCTGGCTGCCACCGCCCGCAAGGACGACGTTCTGGAGCATGCGCTTCTGGAACTCGGCGTCGTAGCTCGAGACGAGCTTGCGGAGGCCCGCGACGATGTCCGGCACGATCGCGCGGCAGGCCTCCTTGAGTTCCTTGGTGATGTCGAAGTCGGTCGGGCGGCCGTCCTTGTTGGGCCACTTGACCATCGCCTTGTCGTTCACGTCGTTTACGAAGCTGCCGCGCTCCTTTGCCTCGCGCACCATGTTGATGGTGAACTGGGCTTCCGGATGGGCCTTCTTGATGAGCTCGAAGGCGAGGTTGTCGATGAAGTCGCCGGCCTTGCCCGAGGTGACCTGGTCCTCCTCGGTGGGGATCGCGCCGTGCATCCGGCAGAGGTCCGTCGTACCGGCGCCGATGTCGACGATCAGCGCGTCCTCGAGCGTGTTGGTCCCGTAGGCCACCGCGAAGGGCTCCGAGACGATCATGACCGCCTCGAAGGTGCCCTTGCAGGCGTCCATGAGGGCCTGCTTGTTCAGGATCGACGCCCGGGCCGGCGAGCCGATGACGCCGTAGACCAGCGTGCCCTTCGGCGGACGGCAGAGGGAGACGACGTACTTCACGAGCTCCTTGGCGGCCTCCTTGAACTTGGCGAGCCGCTCGGGGGGGACTCCGGCATCCGCGTTGTCCGCATACTTCAGCGCGCCCTTCTCGAAGGGACGGACGACGTCCAGCGCGAGGCGGTGCTGGAAGGCCTCGTTGCCGAAGACGATGTCCTTGCCCAGCATCTTCCGGCTGATCGGATCCTTCGGCCAGCCCACGATCGAGTAGACGACCTCGCGCGTGCCGTTGGTGGCGGCGACGGAGGTCTTGTAGCACCCCAGGTCCATGCCGATGTAGAGCACGCCTTCCTTGGTGGTGCGTCCGGCCGTGGTCTCGAGTTCTGGCGCCATATCGGATCCTCCATTCAGGTGCTTGAACTATGGGGCGTCAAGCGTATCAAGTGGGCGTCGGTGCGTCCACTGTTCGCGTCACGGGGCGGGGGGCGGCGCGGAGGCGGTAGCCGGCGCGGCCTTCTGCGCGGCGAGGACGGAGGCGACCGAGGGGCCCTCGCCGGCCCCCTGCGGGTTCGACAGCGTGATGCCCTTGGCCGCCAGTTCGCCCCCTTCCTTGCGGATGAGCTTGTTGACGTCCATGACGATCTTGAGCATCTCCCGCTTCTTCTCGAAGTTCTTGTCCTCGTTGGCCAGGCCGAGCTGGCGCATGAGGTTCTGGATCTGCTGGTTCGAGTAAAGCTTGGAGTTGGAGATCGTCTTGAGCGCGTTTTCCATCGCCGCGATCTGCGCGTACAGCTTCTCCATCCGCTTCTCGAGCATCGCGGTCTCGCGCGACTGCCCGCCGGACATCGAGAACCGCTCGCGCTCGGCGGCCACCAGGCGGGCGATGATCGGCCGGATGGCGTTCTCGACGTTCTTGAGCTCGGCGACGGCCTCGGGATTGTTCTCCTGCAGGATGATCTTGCGCTTCTCGAAGACCTTGACGACCTGCTTGTCGAGCTCGCGCTCGAACTCCTTGAAGCCGACGATCAGCGCCTTCTCGGCCTCCTCGCTGAGGCGTCCGTCGGCGAGCGCCTTCTGTTTTTCGAGGTCCTTGCGGAGCTCCTCGAGCTCGCCGTCCAGCGCCTGCTTGGAGGACTCGAGATCGGTCTTGGCCTTCGCGGTCTGCTGGTACTGGCTGAGGAGTTCGTTGAACTCCTGCTTCGATTCCGCCTCGATCTGAGCCACGGGCACCTGGGCGATGCCGGCGGCCATGGCGCGGTACTTGTCGACGATGTTCTTGACCGCCTGGTTGATCAGCTCCTCCATCTTGTCCTTGGAGAGGAGCGAGATCGACTTGCGGCCCTGCTTGACGAGTTGGTCGACGTTGACCCGGACGGAGGCCTGCCGCATCATGCCCCGGACGTCGATCATCTTCGCGCCGCCGCCCGAGGCGGGGCGGGATTCCGGCGGCGGATCGGCGGGTTTGGGCGTTTCGTCAGGTTGGTCGGACATAGGAGTCTTGCGGCTCTCCAGATGGTATCGCGGCCTGCGGGCAGGGGCAAGCGAATATGGAACCGTAAAGTCCTCTCTCACGTTAGGTAGGTATGATAAACCGACGCGACTTCCTCAGAACCTCCGTCTCCGGCGCCGCGCTCGCCGGCCTGCTTCCCCGCGTCTCCTTCGCCGAGATGCGCCTCCATCCCGGCAGCGTCCGCTGGGGCTCGGGCATCGAGCCGCTCGTCAAGCTCATCGAAGACACGCCGAAGGACAAGCTGGTCGAGGAGATCGCCTCCCGCATCAAGAAGGGCCTCGCCTACAACGAGGTCCTCGCCGGGCTCTTCGTCGCCGCGGTCCGCAACGTCCAGCCGCGCCCCGTCGGCTTCAAGTTCCACGCGGTCCTGGCCATCAACGCCGCCCATCAGGCCAGTTTGTCGGGCCCCGACAGCGACCGCTGGCTGCCCATCCTCTGGTCCCTCGACAACTTCAAGAACTCCCAGGCCGAAGAGAAGAAGAAGACGGGCTGGACGCTGACGGCCATCGACGAGTCCAAGGTTCCGCCGGCCGACAAGGCGCGCAAGGCCTTCGTCGATGCGGTCGAGAACTGGGATGTCGAAGGCATCGACGGTCCCGTCACGTCTCTGGCCCGCAGCGCCGGCGCCCATGAGGTCTTCGAGCTGTTCTTCCGCTACGGGATGCGCGACTTCCGCGACCTCGGCCACAAGGCCATCTACGTCGCGGGCGCCTACCGGCTCCTCGGCGTCATCGGCTGGCAGCACGCCGAGCCGATCCTGCGGTCGCTCGCCCTCGCGCTCCAGTACTACACGGGCGACAGCCCCGCCCATCGCGACCTCGACCCGGACCGTCCCTGGAAGTTCAACAAGACGATCGTGGGCCAGCTGCCCCCGGCCTGGACCGACGGCAAGCTGGACGGCGCCGCGACGGCCGACCTGCTCACGGTCTGCCGCACGGCCGATTCCGAGGCGATGTCCAAGAAAGTCGCGGATATGCTGAAGTCGGGCATCTCCGCCCGCTCGGTGTGGGACGCCGTGCTCCCCGCCGGCGGCGAGATCGTGATGCGGCGCACCAACATCCTCTCGATCCACGCCCTCACGACCTTCAACGCCCTGCGCTACATCTATGAGACCAGCGCCAACGACGAGACTCGTCGGCTCGCCCTCCTGCAGGCCGCGGCCTTCGTCCCGCTCTTCCGGGGCAAGCTCGACAAGGAGGTCAAGCTCGACCAGGTCGAGCCCCAGTCCGCCACGCTCGAGGACCTGTTCACGGACGTTTCTAAGGACAAGATGTCGGCGTCGAGGAAGGTCCTCGGCTACCTGAAGGACGGCGGCGACGCCAAGAGCCTGATCGAGGAGGCGCGGCGGCTGATCTTCATGAAGGGCATGGACGCGCACGACTGGAAGTTCAGCTCCGCGGTGCTCGAGGACTACAGCCACCTCTCGCCCGGCTGGCGGGACCGCTTCCTCGCCGCGAGCGTCCACTATCTCAAGGGATCGCAGGGGCCCGACAACGGGCTGGTTCAGCGGGTCCGCGCGGCGCTCAAGGGATGATCCTCGCCGCGCTGCTGCTGGCCTTCGCCCAGGATGGGAATCGACTGACCACCCTGGACGAGAGCGACCCCTACTACGTCCACCGGCGCTTTCCCAAGCTCATCACGCCCCAGTGGATCGGCGAGGACGGCGTCGAGGCTGCGATCGTCCTCGCCATCGACGACATGCGCGGCCACGAGAAATGGGAGACCTACCTTCGCCCCATTCTCGAGCGGCTGAAGAAGATCGACGGCCGCGCGCCGGTCAGCATCATGACCTGCACGATCGACCCCAATCACGCCCACCTGCAGAAGTGGATCAAAGAGGGCCTCAGCATCGAGGTCCACACGGTGGACCATCCCTGCCCGCTGCTCAAGGACGGCGACTTCCTCAAGTCGAAGTCCACGGTCGACCGCTGCATCGAGCTGATGAACCTGATCCCCAACAACAAGCCGGTGGCCTTCCGGATGCCCTGCTGCGACTCGCTCAACACCCTGAGCCCGCGCTTCTTCGCGGAGATCTTCAACAAGACCACGCCGGGCGGCAAGTTCCTGACGATCGACACCTCGGTCTTCAACTTGACGACCTCCGAGGATCCCGAAGTGCCCCGCGACCTGGTGCTCGACGCCGATGGGAAGGAGCGGATCCGGAAGTACGTGCCCTTTCCGTCGTTCGTAAACACGATCGAGAACTATCCCTACCCCTACGTGATCGGCCGCCTCTGCTGGGAATTTCCCTGCGCCGCGCCGAGCGACTGGGATGCACAGTATCTCAACAAGCCGTTCAGTCCCCTGACGGTGTCCGACATGAAGGCCTCGATTGACGCGGTGGTCCGGAAGCGCGGCGTCTTCAACTTCGTCTTCCACCCGCACGGATGGATCAAGCCCGAGCAGGTCGTCGAGCTCATCGACCACGTCGACCAGAAGTACGGCAGGAAGGTGAAGTTCCTCACCTTCCGCGAGGCGCAGGACCGGCTCGACAAGAGCATCGGCCGGCTCCGCCTTCCGGACGGGACGGACGCCGGAATCCGCCTCATCGATGTCAACAACGACGGCTTCCTCGATGTCGTCTCGCCGGAAGACACTCGCGTCTGGCAGGCGGATCGATGGATTGGCTTTGGTCCCGGGCTGCCCTATGCCCGCTTCGGCGTCGTCCGGAAGGGCGGGCCCGCCACCGCGTTCTCCCGGACCCAGGCCTGGACCTACTCTTTCGGCTGGACGGCAGACTCCGATCTGGCGATGCCCCTGATGACCAACGACGAGGCCCGCTTCTTCTTCTTCCGGGATCTCGACGGCGACGGAGTCTGCGAACTCATCACGCGCGGCGGCATCTACCGGTTCGGCGACCGCTGGACCAAACTGCCCTTCTCGCTGCCGACCGAGCCCCTCGACGGGAGCGGCCGCGACAACGGCCTGCGCTTCGTCGATTTGAACGGCGACGGGCGGACGGATGTCGTGTACTCGAACGAGGAAGAATGGGGCGTCTGGACCTTCAAGGACATGAGCGTCGGATGGGAGAAAGTGGCCGGCGGACG
>JACQFK010000294.1 GCA_016200125.1 Planctomycetota bacterium | reverse complement strand
CTTCCTCTACATTGCGGGGGACAACGTCGAGGACCGCCTGGGCCACCTCGCGTACCTCGTGTTCTACCTGCTGGCCGGCCTGGCGGGCGCGGCCGCCCACATCGTCTATTCGACTCACTTCGGCTCCGGCGCGGGGACTCCGACGGTGGGCGCCTCGGGCGCGATCTCCGGCGTGATGGGCGCCTATCTCATCTTCTTCCCGCGCGCCCAGATCAAGTTCATGATCTGGCTGATCATCTTCATCCGCTACTTCACGCTGCCGTCCTGGGGGGTGATCGGGTTCTGGGTCGCCTCCCAGGGGATGATGGCGTGGAGCCAGTGGCACGGCAAGGCGGAGAAGGAGGCGGCGATGGTTGCGGTCTTCGCCCACCTGGGCGGCTTCGCGTTCGGCGCCGTCGTGGCCCTCGGGGTGAGGATGTTCGGCAAGGCCCCGAAAAAGCGCGGCGACTAGGGCGTCACCGCCCGGTCGGCAGTGTCGAATTCCAGCTTGATCCCCATCACGTAGCCGGAGATCACCAGCAGGAACGCCGCGAAGCTGGTGAGGAACCAGTATCCCATCAGGTAGACCCCCAGGTTCAGGAAGGGCGCGCGCAGGATCATCGAGGCGACCGCCGCGCCGGCGAAGATCCCGGCGCCGTTCCACGCGCCGCCCCGGAGCCGGTTGAGGAGGAGCGCCGAGGCCGCGCCGAGCGCGAGGTCGACGGGGATGGACCAGGGCGAGGCGAAGAACACGCTGCCGTTCATGAGCATGTTGACGAGGCCGGCGCCGATGATCGCGTGGACGAGGCGGTGGCGCCGCAGCCAGCGCCCGTGCTCCTCCACGCTCTCGCGCATCCGGACGAAGGCGCGTTCCTGCTCCTCGCGGAGGCGCGGGGGCAGCGCGTCCCATTCGCGCCGCTTGGCCTCCGCGGTGGCGGCGTCCTGCAGGGGCTTGGCGCAGAGCACACAGGCGGCCTCGTAGGGCGGATTGCTGACGCCGCAGCCCTGGCAGTTCAACATTCTTCGGGATTATACCTCGACCTGAATCTCCGCCCTGATTAGAATCGGGCGGATGGAGGGTTCGCGGGATCCCTGGCTGGCGGCCAATCTCTCCTGGTCCTTCGCCGGTCTCGGCCAGCTCTATGCGCGGAAGTGGCTCAGCGGCGCCCTCTTCCTGCTCCTGGAAGTCGCGCTCTGGGCCGCCCTCCTCGCCGGGCTTCTCAATCCGCGCCTTTCGCTCGCCGACCTGCTGGTCGTCGTGGCCGCCCAGCTGGCGCTTTGGTCCGTTTCGGCCGCCCTCGCCCATCGGGTCCTGGAAGCTTCATCGCCGGGGAATCCCTGGAAGGCCGTCTTCCTCAGCCGGCTCCTGCCGGGATGGGGTCAGATCTACGCCGGCGGCCTCCTGCGCGGCCTGGCGATGGCGGGAGGCTGTGTCGCGTTGTTTGTCTACGGATCGAGCTATGTCAACGGGATGGCGGGGGCCTTCGGCTTCCTGGCCCTCCGCGCGCTGGTCGTGCTGCACGCGTTCCTCATGCTCCGCCGGCAGAACCGGGCCTCCGGTCCGGCGACGGCCTGGACGCTGCTGCTGATCCTCCTGCTTTCGCAGGGCTGGACCCTCTCGTTGCTGCTGCAGGCGACGATCGCCGGCTCCTACAAGATCCCGTCGAGCGCGATGGAGCCCACGCTGATGGGCGACCTCTCCGAATCGCACCCCAAGGAGTACTGTCCCTTCGCGTTCCTTCACGCGTCTCCCAGCGGGGACCGGATCCTGGTCTCGAAGACGGCTTACGCGTTCTCCCCGATCCGGCGCTTCGATGTGGCGGTGTTCCGCTTCCCGCTGAACCAGAGCAAGCCCTTCGTGAAGCGCGTGGTCGGGCTTCCGGAGGAGGAACTGCTGATTCACGGGGGCGATCTCTACGTCCGACCCGCGGACGGGTCCAGGTTCGAGATCGCCCGGAAGCGGCTTGAAACGCAGGACCGGATCTGGATCCGGATTCACCAGGATGCGGACAGCGCGGCCGATCCGGCCACTTTCCGCCAGTACTGGAGCGGCGCCGAGGGCGAAGTTTCCGCTGCGCCTCAGGGCGGGCTGAGATTGCCTGCATCCAAGAGCGGAAAAGGGGTGGAATTTGTGCCTCCGATCGAGGATCCGACCCATCAACCGGTGGGAGATCTGCGGCTCTCCTTCGACGTCCATGTCGACCATGGCACCGAGATCTTCGCCCGGATCGTCAATCAGTATGGCAGGCTGGAACTGCTGATGCCCATCGGACGACCGGGGGTTCTCCGGGTGGAACGAGCGGGAAAGGCGCCGGAGCTGCTTCCCCTGGGCACGAGCCCTCTCCCGATGGGCCGCTGGTGCTCCCTCGAGCTCATGGTCTTCGACGGGCAGGCGGTGGTCCGGATGGACTCGACCCTGCTCGGGCAGATTCCCCTTCTCAGTTCCGTCGAGGAAGCCCGGGCGCTGAAGGAGGTGAGAACCGCCGTGTCCTTCGGCGCGCGGGACGTCGGCGTGTCGCTCCGCCGCGTCCGGATCGACCGCGATCTCTTCTACAGGGGAAGGGACCGCGAGCACGGGCTGCGCGAGGACGAGCCGCTCAAGATCCCGGCGGGCCACTACGTCCTGTTCGGCGACAACGTCCAGAACAGCCACGATTCGCGGGCCTGGGTGAAGCGGACCTTCGTGCTGAAGGACGGGCGGCGGATCGTCTGCGAAGCCCAGCAGGTGAACGAGGCGTACTCCCGATTCTCCTCACAGATGAAGGACCGGCATCATCTCGCCGAGGCGCCCCGCTACGCCATCGACGGCGACGAGCAGGGCAACGAGGTCGCCATCACGCAGGAGCAGCTGCTGCGCGAGGAGGAACCGCAGCCCTTCCGCTTCGTCGACCGCCGCTTCTTCATCGGGCGGGTCGTGAGGATCTGGTCGCCGGCCGCCCGGGAGGGGCCCGTCCGCTGATGGATCGTGACAGGTCCGGGGGCTTCTGATAAAATCCCCCGCACCCATGGCCAAGGTGGACCCCATAGACCTCCAGGGTCTGAAAACCTACTCCATCGCCCGGCGCCGGAATCTCGTGAATCTCCGCGATTTCGGAACGCTGGCCGACGGACGGAAGGCGGCCGATTTCATCAACTCGCTTCCCTCGATCTACGCCGGCCGCGACCTGCGCGACCTGATCAACGACATCGCCCGCGCCCACCGGAAGAAGAAGACCGTCGCCTGCGCGATGGGCGGCCACGTGATCAAGGTCGGCTGCGGGCCGGTGATCGCGGACCTGGTCGCGCGCGGCGTGGTCACCGCGATCGCGATGAACGGCGCGGCGGCCATCCACGATTACGAGCTCTCGCTGATCGGCGAGACCTCGGAGGACGTGGCGGACACGCTGAAGAACGGGAGTTTCGGGATGGCGCGCGAGACGGCCGAGGCCTTCGCGGAGGCGGCCCTCGTGGGCGCCTCGGGCTCGGGGCTCGGCCGCGCGATCGCCGAGAAGGCGCTCCGCAACCGGCACAGGAAGATCTCCCTGCTCGCCGCCTGCGCGAAGCACGACGTGCCGGTCACCGTCCATCTGTCGGTGGGCGCCGACATCACGCACATGCATCCCCAGGTGTCGGGGCGCGATCTGGGCGAGAGCACGCTCCTGGATTTCCGCATCCTCTCGTCCGTCGTCGCGGGCCTCGAGGGCGGCGTGTGGATGAACCTCGGGTCGGCGGTCATGATGCCCGAGGTGTTCCTGAAGGCGGTGTCGGTGGCGCGCAACCTGGGCCACAAGCTCCGGCAGTTCACGACCGTCAACCTCGACATGATCCAGCACTACCGGCCGAAGGCGAACGTGCTCGCCCGCCCGAAGGGGAAGGCGATCGCGATCACCGGCCATCACGAGATCCTCCTCCCGCTGCTGCGCGCGGGGGTGGTGGCGGCGCTGGAGGGCCGAACGATCCGGTCATGAACACCCGCCTCATCGAGATCGTGGGCCGCCTGAAGGCTCCGCGGATCTTCGTCCTGGGCGACCTGATCCTGGACAAGTACGTCTGGGGCTCCGTCTCGCGGATTTCCCCCGAGGCGCCGGTGCCCGTCGTCAACGTGAAGGGCGAGGAGTACCGTCCCGGCGGTGCGTCGAACGTGGTGACGAATCTCGCGGCGCTCGGGGCCCGCGTCGCCACCGGCGGCATCGTCGGGATGGACGAGGAGGGCGCCCGGCTGCTGAAGCTGCTCCGGGCCCGCGGCGACGTCTCCGCCGTCCTGCGCGACGGCGGCAAGCCCACCCCGCTCAAGACGCGGATGCTCGCCCATCATCAGCAGATGCTGCGGGTCGACCAGGAGCGCGTCGAGCCGATCCCGCCCGCGACGCAGGCGAGGCTGCTCGCGGCCGCGCTCCGGCAGGCCGCCCGCGCCGACCTGGCGATCATCTCGGACTACAGCAAGGGCACCCTGCCGCCGGAGCTCTGCCGGAAGTTCATCCGCCGCGCGGGCTGCCCGGTGCTCGTCGGCCTCAAGAGCCACGACCACCGGAAGTACGCGAAGGCGACCGGCGCCTCGCTCAACCGCAGCGAGCTGCGCCAACTGACCCACGAGGACGACGTCGACCGCGGCGCGCGGAAGCTGCTGAAGGAGCTGTCGCTGCGCTTCCTCGTCGTCACGCTGGGCGAGAAGGGCATGCGCGTCATCTCCCGCGACGAGGCGCCGATCACGCTGTCCGCGGCGGCGCGGGAGGTCTTCGACGTGACGGGCGCCGGCGACACGGCGCTCGCGGCCTTCGGCGTGGCCTACGCGTCGGGCCTGCCGCTCGAGGAGTGCGCGATCCTTTCCAATGCGGCGGCGGCGATCGTCGTCGGGAAGATCGGCACGGAGACGGTGACGCGCGAGGAACTGATCGCCGACGGCCACCGGAAGATCCTGACGCTGCCCGCGCTGGTCAGGGCGCTCCAGGTCGAACGGAAGCGGGGCCGCCGCGTCGTCTTCACGAACGGCTGCTTCGATCTCGTGCACGCGGGCCATGCGTCGTCGCTGGAATTCGCGCGGTCGAAGGGCGACGTGCTCGTCGTGGGGCTGAACAGCGACAAGTCGGTCCGCGGGCTGAAGGGAGCGGGGCGGCCGCTGGTGCCGCAGGGCGAGCGGGCGAGGCTGCTCGCGGCTTTCGAGGCGGTGGACTACGTGGTCGTCTTCGACCAGGGCACGCCCGCGGCGCTGCTGAAGCGCCTGCGGCCCGACGTGCTGGTCAAGGGCGACGACTACCGCGGGAAGGAAGTCGTGGGGCGCGAGCACGCGGGACGCGTCGAGCTCGCGCCGTTGGTGAAGGGCGTTTCCACTTCCGAGATCATCCGTCGGATCCGGCAGCTATGAACCTGAGAAAGAAGGTCGAGGACGGTCTGGCGGAGAGCGCCTTCGTGAAGCTGCTCCTGATGCAGCGGCAGTCGGCGGTCATCGAGCAGATCGGCGTGCGGCTCACGAAGACGCTCAAGGCCGGGCGGACGATCTTCCTCTTCGGCAACGGCGGGAGCGCCGCCGACGCGCAGCACATCGCGGCGGAGCTCGAGGCGCGCTTCCTGAGGGAGCGGCGCGCGCTGCCCTGTCACGCGCTCACGACGAACACGTCGACGCTCACCGCGATCGGCAACGACTACGGCTACGAGCGGACCTTCGCGCGGCAGCTCGAGGCCTACTGCCGGAAGGGCGACGCCGCGGTCGGGATCTCGACGAGCGGCAACTCGGCCAACGTGCTCGAGGGGATCAAGACGGCGAGGAAGATCGGCGCGCTGACGGTCGGGCTGACGAACGAGCAGGGCGGCAAGCTGAAGAAGCTGGTGGACCTCTGCCTCTGCGTCCCGTCGAAGGACACGCAGCGGGTCCAGGAGTGCCACATGGCGGTGGGACACATCCTCTGCGACCTGATCGAATCGTCCCTGTTCGGGTAGGGCGTATGGACTGGATGTTCTGGCTCTACTTGCTGAGCAACTGGTACACCTGGCCCTTCATCTTCGCCTTCGTCTACTGGGTGTCCTGGCCCTTCATCAAGGCGTTCCGGCTCTGGCAGGCGAAGCGCCGCTTCATCCGGACGCAGGGGGCGAAGCTCGAGAATCCGCAGAACGCCGACGCGCGCTTCCAGCTGGCAAACCTCTACGCGGAGGGCGGCGGCTGGAAGAAGGCGCTCCAGTACGCGCAGCACGCGGTCCGGGTCTCGCAGGAGAATCCCCTCTACGACGGCCAGGTGCCCTATCACTTCCTGCGGCTCCTGGGCGACGCCTATCTCCATCGCAAGGCCTACGCCGAGAGCGTCGAGGCCTACCAGCGGGCGCTGGCGGTCAAGTCGGATCTCGGCCACAAGGAGGCGCAGTTCGGGCTGGGGCTGGCGTTCTACCGGAAGGGGGACGTGGCGAAGGCTTACGACGCGCTGCGGCGGGCGGTCGAGGACAACGGGTCGCACCTGGAAGGCTACTTCCGCCTCGCGCAGGCGGCGACGGACCTGGGCCGCTCGGAGGAGGCCTCCCGCGTGAAGGCCGATTTCTGGCGCGTGGCGGCGACGCTGCCGCGCTTTGCGGGCCGCCACCGGCTTCGCTGGCGGCTGGCCTTCGCGTTCTTCCCGCTGACCAGGTACTTCGTATGAAGGCGGTGTTTCTGGATCGCGACGGGACGCTCGTGGTGGAGCGCGGCTACATCACGGTCCCGGACATGATCGAGCTGATCCCCGG
>JACQFK010000293.1 GCA_016200125.1 Planctomycetota bacterium | reverse complement strand
TGATGGCCCAGCGGCTGGTGCGGCGGATCTGCAAGTCCTGCAAGACCGAGATCAAGGCCTCCGATTCCGAAGTGTCCCTGCTCCTGCCGAAGGACATCAAGACCGTCTGGAAGGGCCGGGGCTGCGACGAGTGCCGCGGAACCGGCTACAAGGGCCGGCAGGGCGTCTTCGAGCTCCTCGTCGTGGACGACGAGATGCGCGAGATGATCCTCCGCCGGGAGGCGGCGAACCGGCTCAAGAAGTACGCCATCGACCACGGGATGAAGACTCTGCGCGACGACGGCTGGGACCGCGTGCGCAGCGGGCTCACTTCCGCAGAGGAAGTCCTGCGGATCACGAAATCGGACAAGTACTGAGGATGGACCAAGGACCAAGGACCAGGGACCAGGTACCAGGGGATGTCCCCTCCAACGGGGGGCCCCTGGTGCTTCGTACCTGATACTGAGTAATGCCGCAGTTTGCATATAAGGCGAAGAAGGACGATGGGTCCGTCGTCACCGGGACCCTCCAGGCCGAGAGCGAGCGGTCGGCGCTCGACTCGCTCGGCCGCATGGGCGTCTTTCCGATGGAGATCGAGTCCCGGTCGGAAGACAAGCCCGGGGCCTCCCGGGCCTCCGCCCCCCGCCAGCGGCACAAGCAGGTCCGCGCGGGCGACATCGCCATCTTCACCCGCCAGCTGGCCGACCTGATGAAGGCGGGCGTGCCCCTCAACCGGGCGCTCCACACGCTCGCCGCGCAGACGACGAACCTCACCCTCTCCGAGACCATCGCCGAGATCGAGAAGCAGGTCTCCGGCGGCGCCTCGCTCCACGAGGCGCTCGCCCGCTTCCCGAAGATGTTCTCGGGCCTCTACACCAGCATGGTCTACGCGGGCGAGACCGGCGGCTTCCTGGAGGACATCCTCCATCGCCTGGCGCTCTTCATCGAGAAGGACCAGGAGCTGCGGAGCCGGATCAGCTCGGCGATGGCCTATCCGATCCTGCTCGTGGTGATCGGCAGCGGCGCGATCATCTTCCTGATGACCTTCTTCATCCCCCGCTTCAGCGAGATCTTCAAGAAGATGGGGGACAGCCTGCCGATGCCGACGCAGATCGTCATTGCGATCTCCTACTTCATGCGGGACTACTGGATGTTCATCGCGCTGGGGCTGGTCGCGCTGCTCTACGGCGGGACCCGCGTCGCCGCGACCGGCGCGGGACGCCGCATGCTGGACAAGATGAAGCTGCGCATCCCGCTCTTCGGCGACATCATCAAGAAGAACGCCGTCTCGCGCTTCACCCGGACGCTGGGCACCCTGCTCAAGAGCGGCGTCGCCATCCTGAACGCGCTCGAGATCTCCAAGGCCGCGATGGCCAACGTGGTCCTGATGGAGGACATCGACGAAGCCTCGGCCGGCGTCAAGCAGGGCAAGGGCCTCGCCGAGATCCTCCGCAACTCGCGCTACTTCCCCGTGATGGTGATCGACATGATCGCCGTCGGCGAGGAGGGCGGCAACCTGGACGACGTGCTCGTCACGGTCGCCGACTCCTTCGACATCCAGGTGGAGCGGTCGGTCCGGGTCTTCGTCTCGCTCTTCGAGCCGGCCCTCCTGCTCGTCATGGCCACCGTCGTGGGCTTCATCGTGATCTCCATGTTGCTCCCGGTCTTCACCCTGTCCAGCATGATCAAATAGAGGAGAGTGTCATGAAACTTCGCCGCCGTACCCGAGCGCAGGGTTTTACCCTGATCGAGCTCCTGCTCGTCGTCGTCATCATCGGCATCCTGGCCGCCATCGTCGTGCCCCGGCTCGTCGGCCGCGGAGAGGACGCCAAGCGGGCCGCCGCCATGGCGGACATCAAGGCCATGGGCACGGCGCTCAGCACCTACGAGGTCGACAACGGCAAGTTCCCGACGACCGCGCAGGGGCTCGGGGCACTTCTCGTCAAGCCCGCCGGGACGCCGGAGCCCAAGAACTGGAAGGGCCCCTACCTCCAGAACCAGACCGACATCCCCAAGGATCCCTGGGGCAACGAGTACGTGTACCTCTGCCCCGGATCGAAGTTCCCCAACGGATTCGACCTCGTGTCCTACGGCCCCGACGGCCAGGCCGGCACCGAGGACGACATCGACACCACGACCAAATGAACCGGATCGTCCGCCGCCGTCGCGCAGGGTTCACGCTGATCGAGCTCATCCTCGTGATGATCGTGATCTTCACCCTCGCCACGGTGGTGGCGCCCCGCTTCTCGGACTTCTTCCCGGCGTTCCAGGTGCGGAAGTCGACCGAGCAGCTCTTCGCGTGGTCGCGCAAGGCTCGGGCGGACGCGGCGCTCACGGGCATACGGCAGCGGCTGATCCTGGACCTGGCGAAGCGCCGGTACTGGATCGAGTACGAGGCGCGGCCCATCAAGGAGCCCGGGAAGTTTACGGCGCTCTCGGGTGCCTGGACTCCCGAGACTCTGCCGGAGGCCGTCGCCTTCGAGTCCGCGGAGGGGGCGGAGACCGACCCGTCGAACGCGTCGTTGCGCTACATCGAGTTCCGACCCGACGGCAGCTCCAGCGAGGCGACGGTCGTCCTGTCGAACGACAGCGGCGACCGGCAGACGCTCCGGATTGAAGGGGCGACATCCAAGGTGTACATCGAGGCGCCGGCGGAGCAGCCATGAGACGCAGCGAAGGGTTCACGCTCGTCGAGGTCCTGGTCGCGCTGGTCGTCGCGGTGGCGGCGATGGCCTTGCTCTCGCAGGGCTTCACGACGGGCGCGCGCGCCTCCGTGGCCTCCCAGTACGTCACGCGGGCGGCCCTCCTGGCGCAGCGCGTCCTCACGGACTTCGAGACCGGCCAGCTCGATCTGACCTCCAACCAAAGCGGCGGCTTCGACGAGGAGCCCGACTTCACGTATGCGACCACGTCGACCACCGGGGACGTCACGGGACTCACCCGGCTCGACATCACCGTCAAGTGGAAGGAGCGGAACGACGACCGGACCTACGTGCTCACGCGCCTGATGCGGGGCCGTTCCGCGTCCACGACGTCCTCCTCTTCGCCCTCCACGACCCCGGGGACGACGCCGCCCAAATGAAACGCAAAGGGTTCACTCTCCTGGAGCTGGTCATCGCGACCGTGATCTTCTCGATCGTGATCGCGGCGGCCTACGCGCTCCTCGATTCCGCGCGCAGCGTCACGTCGCGCACGGAGTTCCGCTCCCAGCTGTTCCAGACGGCGCGGGTGGCGCTCCAGGCCGTCGAGGACGAGATTCGCGGCGCCGTGATGCCCCTCGCGCCGCCCAACAGCGCCGGGAGCAGCGATCTTGCCTTCATCGGGACGAACGAGGGGTCCGACAAGGAGCCGCTCGACCGTCTCGAGTTCGTCACGGTGAGCCGGCACACGGCCTCGGCCTACGACGTCAACGTCACCGAGGTCGTTCGAGGCATCGACGCCGCGAAGGTGTATCTGTGGATCGAGCAGGACACGTCGCGGAAGGCCCACGGGCTCGTGCGGGAGCGTCCCGTCGAGCTGGCCCCGCTGTCGGGACCGGCCCACCGCCTGGAGGACGTGGCCGAGATCGCGCAGGACGTCGTCTTCGTGAACTTCCGCTATTACGACTCAGGGGAGTGGCGGGACACCTGGGACTCCACCCAGCTGCGGAAGCTCCCGAAGGCGGTGGAGGTGACCGTCTACGTCCGCGGCGAGTGGCGCGGCGAGCAGGTCCTCGAGCCCTTCAGCAGCCGGATCTACCTGCCCGTGGGCGGCGAGACGCCGGAGCGAACGCAGTGAAGAAGAATCAAGACTCAAGAATCGAGAATGGAACCGGGGAGACTCCCCGTCTTCCGATTCCTGATTCTCGATGCTCCCTTCAGCGGCACCAACCCCGGAAGGGCGTCGCGCTCCTCGTCGTGCTCTGGATCATGGCCATTCTCACGCTTCTCATGTACGCGTTCCTCGCGGACATGCAGGTGGAGTACGCGGTGGCGGGCGGCTACGGCGACGGGAAGAAGGCCGAGCAGCTCTGCTGGAGCGCGATCGACCTCGCCTGCGCGACGGTCCTGAACGATACCCAGCGCTGGCAGAGCCTGAACGACCTCACCTGGGCCAGCAATCCGGACTACTACTACGAGTACCCGCTGGGCGACGGCGCCTTCACCCTCTTCCGGCCCACCTACGACGACAACCAGACGATCCTCTGGGGGCTGGACGACGAGGCCTCGAAGATCAACCTGAACACCGCCCCCCGGGAGATCCTTATCAAGCTGCCGAACATGACGGACGAGATCGTCGACGCGATCCTCGACTGGCGCGACGCCGACGCGACCGTCGGCGCCAACGGGGCGGAGAGCTCGTACTACAACGGGCTCACCCCGCCCTACAACTGCAAGAACCAGCCCTTCGAGACCGTGGAGGAGCTCCTCTACGTCAAGGGCATCACCCCGGAGATCCTCTACGGCGAGGATTTCAACCTGAACGGGCGCCTCGAGACGAACGAGAACGACGGCGACCAGACCTGGCCGCGCGACAACCGCGACGGGAAGCTGGACCCCGGCCTCTGGCCGCTCTGCACGGTCTGGAGCGCCGACGACAACACGGACGCCGACGGAAAGCCCCGCGTCAACCTGAACACGGCGACTGCAGACCTCCTGCAGCAGGCGGGGCTGCAGGGCGCGGAGGTCCAGGCGGTGCTCACCCAGCGCGTCTTCGGCCCCTTCGTCAGCGTGGCGCAGCTCCTGGGCGGCCAGGGGATCCCGCCCGCCCTGACGCCCCAGCGCTTCAAGCTGGTCGTGGACAAGTTCTCGGTGCTGGACGACCCGAAAGTTCCTGGATTGGTGAACATCAACACCGCCCCCAAGCAAGTTCTTATTTGTCTGCCGGGAATAACCGAGGAAATCGCGGTCAAAATCATGCAGTACCGAACCACCCCGGGGAACGATCTGTCCAACATAGGCTGGCTGCTGAGCGTGGTGGAGCCGGCGCTGCTGCAGCGGTTCGCGCCGTTCATCACGTGCCGCTCCCACCAGTTCCGGATCCACGCGGTGGGCCGCGTGGGGACCCCGTATACGCCTGGAGCGGAATCGACGGAGGAGCGCCCGGGGGCGTTCCGTCGGATGGTGGCCGTCTTCGACAAGCTGGCCACGCCGACTCCGCGCCTGGTGTACTGGAAGGACCAGACGAAGCTGGGAATGCCGTACGACCCGATGGACGGGCCGGACGCCGTCCCGGCGAACCGGTAGAAACATGCTGACCGCCATAGAGTTGGGTCCGAAGTCGCTGACGGCCGTGACCGTGAAGTTGAACGGGCGCGGGCCGGAGATCGTCCAGTCCGGCACCGCCGAGCTGGGCGGCGTCGACGCGGAGAGCATCAAGGCCGCCCTGGGGAAGACCGGCGTCACGGGACCCCGCGGCGTGCTGGTCGTCTCCCGCGGCCAGGCCCTGCTGCGCGAGCTGGAGCTCCCGGCGGGCACTCCCGACGAGCTCGTCGCCATGGTCCGCTTCCAGGTCGAGCGGGAGATGCCCCTTCCGATCGACCAGGTCCGCTATTCCTACGTCGAGACGGGCCGCGCGGACGGGAAGGTCCGCGTCCAGGTGGCGGCCGTGCCCCGGGAGCTGATCGATCCGGCCGTGACGGCCGTCGAGGCGGCCGGCATGAAGATCGCGGGCGCCTACGTCAGTTCCTTCGGACTGCTGTCGCTCTACCCCCATCGGGACGCGGCCGCGCTGGTCGAAGTCTCCGGGGGCGAGACCGAGATCCTCGTCGCCAAGGCCGGGCGCATGGAACTCTCGCGCACCGCGCCGCTCGAGGAGGGGTACTCCGCGCAGGACGTCGCCCAGGAGATCAACCGCACCCTGCTCTCCTACGCGGCGAAGGCGCCGGGCCAGGAGGTCGGGAAGATCGTGCTCGCCGGCGAGGGACCCGACGCCACCGAGCTTGCCGCGGCCGTGGGCAAGCTCCTCCGCCGCGACGTCGATCCGGTCGGCCCCGGCAACCTGCGGACGGCCACCAGCGCCGGCGTCTGCAGCGGGCTGCTCCGCGGGACCCTGATGCCCGACCTGCTCCACCCGCCCGCGGTGGTCCGCAAGTTCACGCTGACCCGCAAACACCGCATCGGCCTGCTTGGAGCGGGCGTCCTGCTGATGCTCTTCATCTGGTCGCAGGTCGCGATCGCCTCCAAGCGGGCGGACCTCGACCGGAAGAAGGCGCAGCTCGCCGCGCTCCAGCCCCGGGCCGCCGCGCTGACCCGGACGATCGAGCAGACCCAGAAGGCCGACCAGTGGTACCGGACGCGCAACTGCTGGATCGACGTCCTGACGGCGCTGCGCCAGAACGTCAACACGTCGAACCTCTGGATCGTCAACGCCAGCTTCGACGATCCGGGCGTTATCACGCTCGTAGGCAAGGCGAAAGAGGACAATCACGTGACCGATTTCGTCGCCGCCCTCAAGAAGACCCAGAAGTTCGGCAACATCGCCATCGGCCGAATCGACATCAACAAGACCGACAAGCCCGACTACAAGAAGGACTTCACGGTGAACGCCTACCTCACGGGCGTCGACCCGAAGAAGAAGAAGCCGTGATGGACAAGCGCACCCGGATCCTGGCCATCGGCGCGCTCGTGGCGGTCTGCGCCTTCGTCCTCGACAAGGCGGTCGGCGCCCTCGTGATCGATCCCCTGAACAAGATCAACCTCGACCTCGCCAAGGCCGACGCCGAGATCAGGAAGGCCAACACGACGCTCAACACCGAGGAGACGGTCCGCAAGAACTGGAACCGGATCCAGGACCGCCTGGCCGAGCCCCGCCCGCCCGACGTCCACACGAACTTCATGAGCCATCTCAGCGACCACTTCGAGAAGATCAACGTGCAGTTCGACATGCAGGAGAACCAGCAGCCCCAGCAGCAGGGCGATTTCAAGGAATACATCTTTGATACGAAGTTCAAACTGACGTGGCCGCAGTTCGTAGACCTGCTGGTGGAGCTCCACAACTCGAAGGAGTTCCTGAAGCCGTTGCGGATGAACATCAGCTCGCTGTATGAGAAGGAGGACCTGCTGGCCCTGGAGCTCAAGGTGTCCACCATCGAGTACTCACCGGCTCCGGTGAAGGCGGGCTTGAAATGATCCACCTGCTTCTGGCGCTGATGCTGGGGGCCGTCAACGACGGCAACCCTCCCGACCCCAAGGCGGGCAAGGGCAAGCCCCCGCCGCCCCCCGCTCCGGCCCCGGTCCAGGAGGGCGAACGGCCGGCGATCTCCCCGACCGATCTCAAGATGCTCCGCGACTCGAACATCTTCTCCCCGCGCAACCGGAAGCGGACCTTCACGACGGGCGGGATGAAGTCCATCTCCAAGGAGCCGCGCGTTCCGGCCAAGCCGAAGCCGCCCGTCGTCACGGGCATCTTCTACGACGCCAAGGCCGAGTCCTACCTCGTCGTGGTCGAGGACCGCAACACGGGTGATCTCCGGCAGTTCAAGGATCCGAAGTTCCTGAAGACCGGCGACGAGGTGGGCGGCTACAAGATCGGCGCCGTCACGGCGGAGCAGGCGGCCTTCATCAAGGGCGACCTCTCGAGGGACCTGAAGGTCGGCGAGTCGCTTCCGGGACCGGACGGCAAGCCCGTGTCGGTGGCGCCCGCGGAGACTTCGGAGGACCCCGAGGCGGCGGCTCCCCCCGTCGAGGGCGAGGAGAAGGTCGAGATCAAGCCGCTCGACGCGGAGAGCAACAAGGCGGCCCTCGAGAAGCTGAAGAGCCGGGTGGGCAAGAAGAACCGTCCCTCGAAGGACGAGTGACGAAGGATTGGACGGCGGCGCGGAGGCTTTCCGCTCCGCCGGTTATTTAGGGGCTGGGAAATCATGCACAGACGCTCGCTGGTGATCGTCGCCCTCGCGGTCCTCTCGCTGCCGGTCGTGGCGCAGGAGCGGCCCGCCCAGGACGAGAAGAAGCTCAGGTTCAACTTCAAGGACGCGTCGCTCGACACGATCCTGCGCTACGTGAGCTCGGTGACCGGCTGGATCTTCGTGCAGGAGAAGGCCACCTCAGGCACGATCACGGCGGTCAGCGACACCGACGTCCCGGCCTCCAAGTGCCTGGACTTCCTGAACTCCGCGCTCCGACAGCACGGCCGGGTGATCCTGAACCCCTACTCCCCGTCCCTCCCCAAGGAGGGCCAGACCCTCAAGGTCCTGGACGTCTCCGACGC
>JACQFK010000289.1 GCA_016200125.1 Planctomycetota bacterium | reverse complement strand
GTCGACCCTACACAAACTCTACACGCTCGGCCAAGTCCTTCGCGTGGTGCCCGCAGACTTCATCCTCTCTCGGATCCGACGTGCCTTGGCAACCTTCTTCCGAGAACCGGATCACATGAAGCGTCTGGCTTCAATGTCTGGGCGCATTTGAGTACCCCGGGAAAACTCTCTTCCCGTGATGCTTGATGCGTGATGCCTATCTTCGGAGGTGCGGCACGCAGTTGTGGCAGTAGTTGCGCAGGACCGCCACGCGGATCTTGCAGCGGGCGCAGAAGTGCTTGCGGCAGCCGCCGCAGATGCGCGAGCCCTTGCGGTTGAGCGCGCCGCAGCCGGGGCACTTGAACTCGTCGGGGCGCGCGGCGATCTCGAGCGGGCCGCCCGAGTCGCCCAGGTTCTCGCCGCAGACCTTGCACTTGCGCTCGCCCGCCGGGCTGAAGGTCTCGCAGAAGCTGCACTTCACCATCTGCCCGAACTCGCCCAGGGCGTCGGGGTCCTCGCCCGTCGACACCTTGGCCAGGTCGTCCATGAACTCGCCCATGTTCTGGTAGCGCTTCTTGGGCGGCTTGGCGATCATCTTCTTGATCATCGCGCAGAGGCCGTCGGCCAGCTCGGCGTCGTGATGCTTCGGCGAGGGCGCCACCACCTTCAGGTGCTGGTGCATCAGCTCGTTCACCGTCTCGCCCTGGAAGGCGCGGCGGCCCGTCACCAGCTGGTAGAGGATGATCCCCAGCGAGTAGATGTCGCTGCGCTCGTCCGCCTTGTGGCCCAGCCACTGCTCGGGCGACATGTAGTAGGGCGTGCCGACGATCAGGCCCTCGCGGCCGTCGGGGTTCTCCGCGTCTTGCGCCAGGCCGAAGTCGGTCAGCCGCGCCCGGCCGTCCTCCGTCAGCATGATGTTCGCGGGCTTGAGGTCGCGGTGGACGATCCCCTTCTGGTGGGCCGCGTGGAGGCCCTGGGCCACCTCCTTGATGATGTCGAGCGCCGTCGGCACCGGCATCGCCCCCATCTCCGCCATCCGCTCCTCGAGCGTCTGGCCCATCAGGAGCTGCATCACGATGAAGAAGTAGCCGCGCTGGAAACCGACGTCGTAGACCTGCACGATGTTCGGATGCTCCAGCTTCGCGATCGCCCGCGCCTCGAAGAGCAGCCGCTTGACGAGGTCCGGGTCGTGCGAGATCGAGGGCAGCAGCTTCACCGCGACGTAGCGGTTCAGGCCGACGTGCTTCGCCTTGTAGACCGCGCCCATCGAGCCGCGGCCGATCAGCTCCACGATGCGGCAGCCGCCCGCCTCCATGCCGATCGGCGAGTCCGGCGTGTCGCCCGCGGCCCCCAGCGTGGCCGCGACGCCGACGCTCGCGGTCGTCGGGACCTCCACCAGCGGCGCGCTGTCGGAGGGGCACTTCGCCTTCCCCTCCCAGCCCTTGAGCACGTTGTACTTCTCGTCGCAGGTCGGGCAGACCATGATGAACTGGTCCTGCTCGTGGAGCAGGTGTTTGACCTGGTCGGAGGTGAGCACCTGCTTCGAGATCAGGAGCTCGCCCAGGTTCTTGAAGGTCCCCAGGGCCGCCAGCTCCGCCTGCTCGCGCAGGGCGTCGTTGACCTGGTCGGGCGTCGCCAGTCCGCGCGCCACCACCGCCTCGCCGAAGAGGCCCGACTCGTCCATCACCGTGTCCGAGGGCCCCGCCGCCGGGGCGGCGGCGTGGGCGAGCGCCATCAGCTCCTTGAACTGCTCGGGGCTGATGTGGCCCAGCGAGAGCAGCAGCTCGCCCAGCGTGATCTGCGAGTCCCGCGCCTCGAGGAGATGAATGGCGCGGTCGACCGTGCCCTGGTCCACCATCCCGGTGCCCACGGCGATCTTGCCCGCCCGGACGTTGCTTTCGCTCAGGTCACTCATGTCGGCCCATCAGGCCCAGCGCCTCGCCGGCGACGTAAAACGACCCCGTCACGACGATCAGGTCGGCGGGCCCGGCGGCCTTCCGGGCCATCCCGAGCGCCCGCGCCACGCTTCCCGAAACCACTGCCGGACGGCCCCCCGCGGCCCTCAATAGATCCGACGGCGCCGCCGCCCTCGGGTTCGCGGCCCGCGTGAAAATCGACAGGTCCGCGACCGGCAGCAGCGTCCGCAGCATCGCCCTGTAGTCCTTGTCCGCCGACGCGCCGAACACCAGCAGCGTCCGACGCCGCGGAACGCTCCGCAGCGCCGCCGCCAGCGCCCGCGCCGACACCGGGTTGTGGGCGGCGTCCACGATCAGCCAGGGCCGCCGCCCCACCACTTCAACGCGGCCGGGCAGCCGGACGTTCCGGAAGGCCTTCCGGACCGCCGCCGGCGCCACCCGCGCCCCCGACCGGGCGACCAGCGCGACCGCCGTGGCCGCGTTGGCGGCCTGGTGCTCCCCCAGCGCCGGCAGCGCGCAGGTCAGGGGACGGCCTCCGGGGCCCTCCACCGTGAATTTTAGCACGAACCCGCCGCGGGACAGCACGTGAAAACGGGGAAAGAAGGGCGTCCCGCGCCGGAGCAGGATCCGGCGGGCGGCGGGGGCCTGGGGGCTCGACACCGCCGGCACCCCCGGCTTGAGGATGCCCGCCTTCTCCCCGGCGATCGCCTCCAGCGTGTGCCCCAGCTTGTCCATGTGGTCGAAGTCGATCGTCGTGATCGCGCAGGCCGCCGGCAGGATCACGTTCGTGGCGTCCAGCCGGCCTCCCAGGCCCACTTCGACAACCGCGTAGTCCACCCGCCGGCGGGCGAACTGGAGAAAGGCGGCGGCGGTCATGGTTTCGAAATAGGTCGGCCTCAGCCTCAGCAGTTCGGGCTCCATCTCCGCCATCGTCCGGGTGAATTCCGCCTCGGACAGCGGGCGGCCGTCCAGCCGGATCCGCTCGCGCATGTCGACGAGATGAGGGGAGGTGTAGAGCCCGGTGCGATAGCCCGCCGCGCGGAGGATCGCCTCGGCGAGGTGGGCGGTCGACCCCTTGCCCTTGGTCCCCGCGATGTGCAGGGACAGGAAGGCGCGTTCGGGGTTGCCGAGCGCCGTCAGCAGGCGCCGCATGCGGTCGAGATCGTAGTCTCCCGGCGCATAGGTGGACGCCATCCGCTCGTAGTCGGTGAACTCGTTGAGGAAGCGGACGGCGTCGGCGTAGGAGCGCAGCATGCGGCGCAAAAAGGTAACACACGCCGGGACCCATCGTCTATGATTTGCGGATGATGAAGTTCCTTCCCCTTGCCGTCGCGCTGCTGCTGGCGCCCCAGGACAAGGTCGAGCTCCGCTGGAAGCTGGCGAAGGGCCAGGTGCTGGTCTACAAGTCCGTCCAGAAGACCGTCTTCGACGTCCTGGGCCAGCCCTTCGACCAGGAAGTGGGCTTCACCTACGAGATGACCGTCAGCGACGTCGCGGACTCGGGCGAGACGACCTTCCAGCTGAAGTACCTGACGGTCTCCACCAAGGGGATCACGCCGCAGGGCGAGTTCGACTACGACTCGGAGAAAGACAAGGAGCTTCCGGTCGAGGGCCCGGGCGCCATGATGGGCCGCATGGTGGGCCAGGCGGTCACGGTGAAGCTGAGCGCGACCGGCCGGGTGGCCGGCGTCGAGGGCTTCGAGAAGGTGCTCGAGGCGATGCTGAAGGGGGCCCCCGGCGGCAATCCCCAGGTCCGGATGCAGGCCCGCGAGATGTTCAACAACGAGTCGCTCCGGGGGATGCTCCAGCAGCAGTTCCCGCCGCTTCCGGAGGCCAGGGTCGGCAAGGACGACTCCTGGTCCGACGAGTATGTCGTGAAGACGCCGCTCATCGGCGGCGTGACCTTCTCCCAGAAGTCGAAGCTCGCCGATCTCAAGGAGGGCGAGGCCCGCATCGAGCAGGAGCTCAAGGTGAGCCAGAAGGAAGACAAGGACCACCCGCTCGCGGGGATCGCCGAGATCAAGGAGTCCAAGGGCAAGGCCACCGCGCTGTTCTCGACCGCGAGCCACCGCCTCGTCTCGTCGAAGGCGGCGGTGGAGATGCTGGTCGTCGCCCAGGGCGCGCAGATGACGGTGAAGTCGATGGTCTCGATCAAGCTCGTCGAGAAGAACTAGGTGGTCCCGATCCTGCTCGCGGTCCTGCTCCAGGCGGAGAACCCCACCGCGATCCTCGAGGGCCTCGAACCCAGGGCCCGCGCCGTCCGGACCATTCACGCGGAATTCACGCTCCAGCGGCTGCCCGGCGCCGCCGCGGTCAGGGCGGATCTCGACTTGGCCGGTCAAAGGTTCCTGATCAGCTTCAGCGCGGACGGAAAGACTCCGTCGCTGCACAACCTCCTCACCGCAACCCACCGCTATCGATGGAAGCCCGGCGAGCCCGGGACCCGGACGAACGTCGGGCCCTTCTACGGGGACATGGGAAAGGGCCTCAACGAAGTCCTGGCTTCCCTCGACGGGGCGGCCGACCCTGCGAAGAACGGAGACGCCTGGCGCGTGGGCCTCGGGGTCGACCTCGAAGGAAAACCCGCGAAGGACGAGTTCGGAGCCTTTCGCATCTACAGTTCCTTCGGCACCACCCCCTTCCGCTGGCTGGGACTCCTGAGGGAGGAGAAGGAGCTCAAGCTGTCGGGAGACGACCGGCGCTGGACCTTCCGGATCCCGGCGCGGCGCAAGACGGTGGTCGTGGACCGGGAATCGGGATTCCTTCAATCGATCGAGACCGCGGACTACGACGGGACCCTGCGCTCGGTCGTCTGCCGCTCCTTCGTCCTCAACGGCGTGCTTCCGGAATTCCCGACGCCCCCGAAGTGCCGCGAGATCCCGATGGACCGGGAGGAGCTTGACGAGGTCCTGGGGGGACGGCGGCGGCTGATCGGAGACCTGCTCGCCGCGGTCGTCCGTCGATGGGACGCCGTCGTGAAGGCGGACCGCAGGACCGCGGTGGCGGAGGCCTATCTCAAGGAGATGAGCGGCCTCGCCGCCCTGTGGCACGAGGTCCGGCTCCACCAGATGGCGGCCGCCGTGATCCGCCAGCGGATGGATTCAGGCGCCTCCTGGCAGAGCCTGGAGAAGGAGGCCGAGGCGGACGCCGGGTCCTTCGCGGCGCTGGCCCGGGAACAGGGCGAGAAGGACCGGGACTTTCTCCGGAACAGCTTCGCCAAGCTCTCGGATTCCCTGTCCGACCTCTTCCGGGAACAGGCTCCGAAGGGATCGGACCCGGCGGAATTCCTGAAGCTCCTCCGTTCGGCCGTGGATTTCGACGCCGTGTGGAACCGGCAGCTTCGCTCGGACCCGAAGCGGCCCGCGGAAGTCTACCGCGAGGAGCTGGAGCACGCCCGCCAGATCTGAGTCGCGGCTCAGCGGTCGGACTCGACGTTGAGAATGGCTTCCACGTCGTCGATCCAGATCTCGCCCGCCTTCGATCCGGCGAAGGTCGTCGTGCTGACGCAAAGGTAGAAGGACTTCGCCGGGCCGTGCCACTTGCCGTCGTTGGCGCCTCCCCAGTGCTCCTTGCCCGCCAGCTTCTCGAAGGTCAGCACCACCTCCTGCCAGTCCTTCGTGGAAGCCAGCTGCACGGGATGCTGGTGGCACTGGTCCGTGCTGTCGCCGATGCGGATGCCGAGCATCACGGCGCGGTCGCTCTTGAGCCAGAAGCGGACCTCCTTCACGTCGCGACCCGGCGGGAGCGGCCGGCCGGTCGAGACGTAGGCGCCGCCGCCCGTGAAATCGCCGGCCAGACGGAGCGAGCCCTTCCCTTCATGCCCCACCGCCGGATCGTAGGCCTGCGACCCCTTGGCGCCCGGGAACTCATTCCCGCCGTGGTAGCCCCAGCCCGCGATCCCCCCCTCGAAGTCGTCGAGCAGGATCCGCGGCACGGAGCCCGGCCGGGAGAGCGCCCAGGCGGGCGTCGCGTCGAGCGCCCGCGCCTTGGCCAGGTCGCCGAGCTCCGCCTCCGCGGGAGGATGGCTCCGGGTCGAGCTCAGGAGCAGCGCCGCCACGCCGAAGCCCTGCTGGTCCGTCAGGAAGCGGATCCGCCGCGTGCCGGGGCCGGACGCGCGGGGAAGCGTCACCTCGACCCATTCCCAGCGCAGGGGCTTCTTCGCTTCGTTCTTCGGATGGGAGGGCTTGAGATTCCGGATCGAATGCTTCACGGGCGAGGCGAGATCGCTTCCCGGCTCGGCCGGCGCCCGCTTCTTCGTCTTCGGATTGAGCTCGGTCAGGCCGCTGGCCTGGTAGTGGAAGCTGAAGGCCTCCGCGCAGCAGCCGCCCGCCAGGACCCAGCAGCGGTAGGCCGCCCCCGGGAGCGGGAAGTATTCCGCCTCCACGAAGTTGCGGTTCGCCTGCGCGGGGTCCGACTCCGCGATCGACTCCAGCCGCCCTTCTTTCGTGAGCGAGAAGGAGCCGCCCCAGGCCAGGTCCGCCCCCACGAAGTAGTAGTCCTTCCCGGAATCGAGCCGGCGGTCGATGCGCGCCGCCGCGCGCCGCACGAGCGCGCTGTCCTTGTGCTTCTGCTTGAGCAGGCGGTAGCCCTCGAGGGACTTCTCCCGCGTCGCCATCGTCCGGAACTGCCGCTCCGCCTCGTAGTAGATCTCCCGCGCGCGCAGCTCGTCCTCCGCCGGTTTCGGCCGCGCGAGCCCGTCGAGGCGCTCCAGGAGCTGCAGGATCCGCGCGTCGGGGTTCAGCTCCTTCAGGAAGGGCAGGAGCGACGAGGCGCGGACGTCGCTCCATTCCAGGAAGACCGTCGGCTTGACCGGGTCGACCAGGAGCTCGACACGGTCCGCGTCGGCCGTGAGCACCCGGCCGGAGACCGACTGATCATCGACCGTCCGGAGCGCCAGCGACTTCGAGGACCCCGCCGCGCTGATCGCCGCCGGATACAGGCGGTCGAACTCCTTCAGGTCCCGGACGTCGTCCGCGCACTCTTTCCTGAGGGCCTCTTCGGTCAGCGCGGCGGCGGCGCGCTCGAGATCGGCCGCGGCGCCGGCGAAGTCCCGTGCCGCCGCCCGGGCCCAAGCCGGCTCCTTCCGGGTCTGCCAGGCCTTCGCCTCGGCCGAGAGTTCGGGCGCCGGCGGAGCCGGGACGGTCGTTGCGGCGAGCAGGGCGTCCAGCTGGGCGCTGAGCGCGTCGAGGCCCCAGGTCCGGACCCGGGCGGC
>JACQFK010000288.1 GCA_016200125.1 Planctomycetota bacterium | reverse complement strand
TCAGGATCCGCGCCGCAGCGAGATGTCCCTCGTGACGGCGGGGGGCTGCGTGGTGGCCTGGGGCCGCAGCTCCGAGACGTCGAAGTTCGGCGACCTCTCGACGGCGGAGAAGCTGGAGAACCTCCGCGAAGTGCTGGCGGTCTACCCCGACCTGAACGGGCTCCGTCGCGTGACGCTCTACTTCCGCGGCTCCCGCGCGGTGGAGCCCACGGACGCCTACGTGCAGTCGGTCCCGCCCGCGCCCCGGCCCCGCGTCCGCTAGTTGGACGAGGGCCGCCGCCTTCCCTATACTGGCGGTCATGACGCTGCCGCCGCTCCACAAGTCCGCGGCGCTCTATCTCTCCTGGATCGGCGGGCTCTGCGGCGCGATCGTGCTCCTGCTGGCCGACCTGCTTCCGTTCCCGATCCCCTTCGCCACCCCCGGCAGCTTCTTCGCCTCCCTCGTCGAGCTGGAGATCTTCTTCGTCCTGCTCGTCTGGCCCCTCTTCGTGCCCTCCCTCCTGCGCGAGGGCTGCGGGGCCCCGATGCTCCTGGCCTACGTCGCCGCGCTGCTCCTGTTTGCGCTTCCGCTCGTGATGATCGGGGCGAACGTGTCGAGCGTCGGCACGGCGGAGCTCCTGCGGAGCCAGGCGCTGGTCTCGGCCCTGGCGGCCCTGGGCGCGGGCGTGGCGGCGAAGCTGCCGAAGGCGCTGCCCTGGTACCTCCTGGGGGTGTTCTGGGTTTCGGCCGCCCATCCGTTCTGGTTCTTCCTGCAGCATGAGCTCGGCGCGAAGGCCCCCGCCGTCTCCGTCTACATCAGCCCCTTCTGGGGAGCGGTGGCCGAAGGCGCCGCGCCGGCCTGGGTCCAGACCGGCCTCTTCGGGATCGCGGGTCTCCTGCTCCTCGCGCTCGCGCCGAGAAAGGCCCCGGTCGCGTGATCGCCTCGCTGGCCCTGGCCCTGGCGCTGCAGGCGGGCCCCCAGATCGAGAAGATCGAGCCCGTCCTGGGCAATGTCCGGCGCCCGCTTCTCTGGACGCCCCTCAGGGTCACGCTGAGCAGCGAGACCGACTTCAGCGGCGACGTCGTCGCGAAGAGCGGGTTCGGGTTCTCCGTCGCCCGGTCCGTGACCCTCAAGGCAGGCGGCCGCGAGGTGATCCTGCTGCCGGCCCTCGATCCCGCCGAGATCCAGGCAGGGCAGCGGACCTCCAAGCCGCCCCAGGATTTCGTCCGGCCCGACCGCATCGTCCTGGTCGACGCGCGCCTGCCCTATGCGGCGGAGCTCATCTCGACCGGAACGATCCTGTACCAGAGGATCTCCCCCGAGGATCTCGAGAAGACCCTGCCCCGCGGCCTGCTGGAGGCCGCCGATCTCGTGCTTGTCAAGGAGCCGATGGGCGGTGGCGTCGTCGCTGCGACCCGGGAGGAGGCCGAGGAGGCCCTGGCCCTCCTGGGCGATCCGCCGGCCTCGCTGGAGCTGGCGGATCGTGCGGTCTGGCCGCTGGCGCCCCGCGAGCGCTGGGTGCCGGCGAAGAAGTCCTGGGCGCTCTACTTTGCCACGGTCTATGCCTTCGCGGCCTTCGTGGCGCTGACCGTCGTGGCGAGGCGCTTTCCGAAGTTCGGGCTCGCGTCCCTGGCGGGGGTGGCGGTCCTCGGCATCGCGGGCTACGGCGCCTTTCCGCGGAGCCAGATGTGGATTGTCGGCCAGGCCGCGGAAGTCGTCACGCCGTCCGGCGAGGCCGTGGAGCAGCGCCTCTGGTTCCTCCAGTCGGCGCTCGAGGTCGCGGCGGGGAAGATCGAGTTCCCGCGGCTGGTGAAGCCGGTGTTTCCGACCACCGCGGGGGCCGAAGAGCCGTTCACGATTCGCGTGGATGAGCGGGGCTGCAGCGTGGAGGGGTTGAAGCTCTATCCGGGCCGGGCCGTCTGCTTCGGGGGCATCGAGCGCCGCACGGCGACCCTGCGCGCGATGGAAAAGCTGGACCAGCCGCTGAAGCGCAGCGTCCTCGCACGGGCGGGAAGGGTCGCGTTTCTCGGCGATCTCGCGGCGGGGGCGGCGATCCCCGCGGAGCCGCGAGAGGGGGGCATCCCTCCGGGACCGGAATTCGAAGCCTGGAAGCGCTTCGTCGGGCGGGACGGCCTCTTCGGGATTCTGGACCGGCCGGAGCGGGCGGCCGCCAGCGTCAAGTCGCCCGAGCTGGTCGACGAATGGGAGCGGCCGCCCGTCTTCATCCAGAGGTTCAAGTGATCGAATTCGATGTGATCCCCACGCCGGTCGGCCCCTGCCTGGTCGAGGTCGAGAACGGTCGTCTCGTCCGGCTCCAGCTCGGCGGCGGCTCGATCGAGGCGGGGCGGCGCCGGAGGCTGCGGGACGCGCGGAGATGGGTGGCCGACTGGTTCAAGGGGCGCCCCGTGCAGGTGCCGCTGAAGCTCGAGGGGACGGCCTTCATGCGGCGAATCTACGAAGTGGTCCGGCGGATTCCACCGGGGCAGACCCGGAGCTATGGGGAAGTGGCGGACGAGGCGGGCCGCCCCGGCGCGGCGCGTGCCGTGGGGGCCGCCATGGCGAAGAACCGGATCTGCCTCTTCATCCCCTGCCACCGGGTTGTCGGGGCCTCAGGGCTGGGCGGCTGGAGCGGCAGCGGCGGGCTGGAGCAGAAAAAGGCTCTTCTCGACCTCGAACGGAAGCGCTAGCCCGTTCACCCATAAGCCGCATAATGCGACATAAATTATTTGACATTTTATGGGCCCGGCTTTTATAGTTTATGCCTACACGCGACGGGGGAATCCACGTATGCCGGTTCCGAAAGATCTCCTGGACATCATGGCCTGCGCCTTCTGCAAGGGCGACCTGCGGCTCGAGGGCGAGAAGCTCCATTGCGCCAACAAGGAGTGCGGACTGATCTTCCCGATCAAGGACGACATCCCGGTCATGCTCATCGACGAAGCCGAGCGGCCCTGCCCGAAATGCGCCGCGACCCGAGACTGGAACGACGACGTCCTCAAGTGCCCCAAGTGTTCCACAACCCTTAACTACGTGAGAAAGCCCTAAGTGGATAAGCGGTCCATCCTCGCCCTCGTCCTCTGCCTGTTCATCTTCGTCGGCTGGATGTGGCTGTCGCCCAAGATCTGGCCGCCGCCCAAGCCGGTCCCTCCGGGCAGGAAGCCCGATCCCGTGGTCCAGGCCCCCAAGCCCGCCGATCCGGTCGACCCCGTGAAGCCCGCGGCTCAACCGGTGCAGTATCCCGAGAAGCCCCCGATTGCGCTCAGTTCGAAGTACCTGGACGTCGTGTTCACGAACAAGGGGGCGGGTGTCGAGGGGGCCACGCTTCACTTTCCCAAGGACCGGGAGCTGGAGAAGGAGTCGGACGAGAAGAAGAACCTGGTCCCCGTCCTCCGGCCCTTCGATGCGCAGGTTCCGCACCTCGCCATCCGCCAGGTCGAGGGCCCCGACGCGATCGAGTCGCTCCCCTGGGAGGTCGTCGAGCAGAAGCCGGACCGCGTCGAATTCCGCTACCGCCTCCGCAACGGCGTCGAGATCACCAAAGTCCTGGCCCTTGACGTCAGCGGGCACAAGATCCTGATGACGCTGATGCTGGACAACAAGAACCCGGTTCCCGCGGGGGCGGCGGAGCCTCCGGGCGTGAACGTCCAGCTCGAGGTGGTGGCGGTCAACGGCCTGGATCCCGACAGCCTCTATCGCTACGAGCAGTATCTCATCGGGGCCTGGAGCTACGACAAAGACCTTCATATGAAGCCCCTGGCGGAGGTCGAGAAGGGTGAATCCAAGCTCGCCGAGGCGCTCAAGATGCCCAACGGCCCCGACAAGACGGCCGAGATCAAACAGATCGAGGACAAGTACTTCAAGGTGAACGGCGGGCTCAAGCAGTGGTTCGGACTCAAGAACCGGTTCTTCGCGACTCTCGTGCAGCCCGACGGCGCTGCCTTAGACGTCCTGGACTTCTACCAGTTCCGGCTGGGCTCGCCCAGAGTGACCGAGGCCATGCAGGGTCATCACAACATCACGGCTAGTGCGCGGACGATCCCGATCCTGATCGGCAAGGATCGCAAGGTCATGCAGTTTACCCTCTATGTGGGACCTCTCGAGGACAAGCCGCTCCGCGAAGCGGTCCCCGGAGCCGAGGTGCTGGCGGCGTATACCGGCGGATGCTTCCTCTCGCCCATCATCAAGCCCGCGGCGGCGGGCATCCTGGAGGTTCTGCGGTTCACGGCGAAGATGCTGGGAAACATGGGCTTCTCGATCATCGTCACCACGCTGCTGATCCGCCTCTGCCTGTTCCCGCTCTCGCTCAAGAGCCAGCGCAACGCGCTCCAGATGCAGCAGATCGCGCCCAAGATCCAGGCGCTCAAGGAGCGCTACAAGGACGATCAGCAGAAGTACGGCATCGAGCAGATGCGCCTGTTCAAGGAGCACAAGGTCAATCCGGTCGCGGGCTGCCTGCCGCTCTTCATCCAGATGCCGATCTTCATCGGCATGTACAGCGTGTTCGAGATGGCGATCGACCTGCGCCACGCCGGATTTCTCGGGTGGATCCACGATCTTTCCCAGCCCGACCGGCTGTTCGGGCCCTGGAAACCGGTCGTCATCCCTCTGCTGATCACGGAGCTCTCGATCGAGGCCTTCAACCTGCTCCCGATCCTCATGACGATCACCTGGTTCCTCCAGGCGTACTTCACGCCGCGCTCGCCCGATCCGCAGATGGCGCAGCAGCAGAAGATGATGATGTGGATGCCCATCGTCTTCGGCCTCACCTGCTACGGGCTGGCGAGCGGGCTGTCGCTGTACTTCCTGGCCAATTCGCTGCTCAGCATGGCCGAGCAGAAGATCATCAAGCGCTACATCCTGAAAATCGACAGCTCCGGAAAGCCGCTGGCGTCGGCGGTCCCGGAGGGCGGGAAATAGCGAGAAGGAGGAAGGATGGAACCCAAGAAAAGGGTGACCCAGGAGGACATCGCCCGGGCCTGCAAGATCGACCAGGGGTCGGTCTCGAGGATCCTGAACGAGGACACGCGCGATTCGTTCGCCGAGGAGACCGTTCAGAAGGTCTTCAAGGTGGCGCGCGAACTCGGCTACCTTCACCCCTCCCTCATCACCTCCAACCGCCGGGAGTCGAGCCGGCGGAAGGCCGAGGTGACGGGCCGCGTGCAGGTGATGATCGGCACCAACACGGTTTACGACGAGGGGG
>JACQFK010000060.1 GCA_016200125.1 Planctomycetota bacterium | reverse complement strand
TCTCGTAGTCGAAGTAGCCGCCGACCATCTCGGTGATGAGCTCGTGGTGCTTCGCCGGATGGAAGGTCGACCAGTGGTGGAAGATGACGCCGCAGCCGCGCTTCATCTGGCGCTCGAGAACCTGGAGATGGTCGCCCGCGTAGAGGGGATGGTCCTCGAGCTTGCGGTCGCAGCCGCCCGAGGTCATGAAGATCGTGTCGGCGTCGTCGAGCGTCGCGGGATCGGCGGGCCAGCCGTTGAAGTGGACCTCGACGCGCGCGCTGGCGAAGGAGGGGGACGCGTCGATGCAGTGCTTGAGGAGGATGATGTTGCGCTCGTACTCGTGGCTGTCCTTCGGATGGCTGTCGAGCGGACCGGCGATGAGGACGATCTTCTTCGCGCGCTCCGGCGGAGCCGCGGGCGCGAGGGCCAGCAGGAGCGTGAGCGCCGCGAGGTAATTCACTTCGCCTCCCGGTATAAGGTACCCAGCACGGCGTCGAGTCGCTTCTGCACATGCTGCGCCATCGCCTGGCCGGCGGCCGCGGGGCTGCGCTCCGCGAGGGCCTTGAGCACGGCCTGGTGTTCGCGCAGCGCGTCGCGGAGGTTTTCCGCGTTGCCGGTCATGCGGCAGAAGGCGCGGATCTGGAGCCGGTACTTCGCGATCTCCTGGCGCAGGCGGCGGTTGCCCGAGGCCGAGGCGATGGCGTCGTGGAAGCGGACGTCGAAGTCCAGCGCGGCGCGCGTCCACTCGAGGCCGTCGGGTCCGGCGGCGAGCGCGTCGGCCTCGCGGGTGAGCTCGGCGAGCAGGCGCGGATCGATGCGCTCGGCGGCGCGCTGGGTGGCGGCGGTTTCGAGGAGCAGGCGCAGGTCGTAGATCTCGATCACGTCGTCGCGGCCGAAGCGGGCGATGCGCGGCTTGCGGCCCGCGCGGTGCTCGATGAGCCCCTCTTTCGCCAGTCGGGCAAGCGCCTGGTGGACCGGGGTACGGCTGACGTTCAACTCCTGGGCCAGGGAGACTTCGCTGACGACGGCGCCGCTGGGCAGCCCGCCCGAGAGGATCTTCTCGAGAAGAGCCTCATAAGCCCCCTCCACCAGGAAAGTGCGCGACAGCATGGCGACCCTCCTGAAACGCGTGAAACGAATCAAACCGTTTGTTTCGTTTCACGCATATCACTCTTGCATTCTGAGTACTGCACGCAGTATACTGAACCGGGTTAGGGTAGTCAAGAGAGAACGGCAATGAAGAAGGCCAAAGGGTGCAGCGTCATCCGCAACGGCACCCTGTTCGATGGCAGCGGCAGCGCAGCCCTGGTCCAGGCCTGCGTCATCGTCAAGGACGGCCTGATCAGCTACGCCGGCCCCGAGAAGCAGGCACCGGCAAGCCCTCCCGACGCGACTCAGATCGACGCCCAGCGGGGCACGATCCTCCCCGGCCTGGTCGAAGCCCACTACCACGCGACCTACTTCAACGTCGCGGAGCTCGCCGACCTCGACATCAAGTACCCCGTCGAATACGTCACGCTCCTCGCCGCGGCCAACGCGAAGCTCGCCCTCGAGTGCGGCTACACCGCCGCGCGCAGCTGCGGCAGCCTTCACAACCTCGACGTCTGGCTGAAGAAGGCGATCGAGAACGACCTCTGCCCCGGTCCGCGCCTCGCCGCCGCCGGCCGCGAGATCTGCGGCTCGGGCGGGCTCATGGACTGGAATCCCGACTACCTCAAGCTCGGCATGGAAGGCTTGATCCTCCTCGTCGACGGCCCCGTCGAAACGCGCGCCGCCGTCCGCAAGCTCGCGAAGGACGGCGTCGAGTGGGTGAAGACCTACCCGAGCGGCGACGCCGCGAGCCCCCACGCCGACCACCACAGCCTCTGCATGACCCGCGAGGAGCTCGACGCCGCCGTCGCCGAAGCCCACAACTACAAGCTCAAGGTCACCGGCCACTGCCGCGCGACGCAGGGCATCAAGAACGCGCTGCTCGCCGGCTTCGACGCGATCGAGCACGCGACGTTCATCGACAGCGAGACGCTCGACCTCCTGCTCAAGCGCGACGTGCCCGTCGTCCCCGCCCTCTACTTCGAGAAGGCCAGCATCGAGCGCGGCAAGGACTTCGGCATGCCCCAGTGGGTCATCGACGGACACAAGGAGACGCTCGAGGGCGGCGCCGAGAGCGCGCGCCGGATCCTCAAGGCCGGCGGCCGGCTCGGCATGGGCGGCGACTACGGCTTCGCCTGGACGCCGCACGGCGACTACGCGAAGGAGCTCGCGTTCTTCGTGAACGAGATCGGCTTCTCCGCGGCCGACACGCTCCGCTGCGCGACGAAGACCGGCGCCGAGATCCTGGGACGAGGCCAGGAGCTCGGCACGCTCGAGGCCGGCAAGCTCGCCGACGTCCTCGTCGTCGACGGCGACCCGATCAAGGACATCCGCGTCCTCCAGGACCGCAGCCGCTTCATCGCGGTGATGCAGGGCGGGATCGTGAAGGCGGGGCGCCTCGCATGATCGCGGTCCTCCTGCTGCTGGCCGACCTCTACCACGTCAGCCCCGACGGCAACGACGCGAACGACGGCCGCTCCCCCGCCAAGGCCTGGAAGACCGTCGCGAAGGTCAACGCGACGGTCTTCGCGCCGGGCGATCAGATCCTCTTCGCCCGCGGCGGCGAATGGCGCGAGTCGCTGAAGGCGAGCTCCAGCGGCGCGACGGGCAAGCCGATCGTCTTCGCGGCCTACGGCAAGGGAGCGAAGCCGAAGTTCTGGGGCAGCGACCCCATCACGGTCGGCGCGGACGGCACCGCGAAGATGGCGGCGCCGGTCGCGGCCCTGCTCGCCGACCACCAGTTCCTCATGCCCGGGACCTGGAGCTGGGCGAACGGCGTGCTCACGGCCAAGCCGGGAACCTACACGGCCTGCGTCCGCGTCGATCCCGTCCACTCCAACGGGAAGAACCATCTCGTCTTCCGCGACCTCGTGGCCGACGAATCGGCCGACGCGCGCGACGGCTACGGCTTCCGCGTGATGGGCAGCGACGACGTCCGCCTCGAGGACTGCGAGGCCTACCGCGCCGGCCGCCATCACTTCGGCACGATCAACTCGACGAACTTCGTCGGGCTCCGGCTCAAGTGCGCCATGGCGATGCCCCACTGCCCGGGGGGCGCGACCTTCTACGTCTCCTTCAGCGATCCCGCCCGCAAGGGCGACACCCACCAGTGGATCGACTGCTCGGCCGAGGAGTTCGAGAACCCCGGCCAGCGCAACTACCAGGTCTTCTACGACCACGGCGAAGGGCTCGGCCCCCTCCTGATCCAGAACATGACCTCGCGCGGCGGCATGCTCTCGATCGGTTCGTCGTCGACGGCGCCGATCACCGTGAAGGGCGGCCTGATCGAGGACGCGACGCTCGAGATCTTCGGCGACCATGTCCACGTCGACGGCCTCACGATCAAGGGCAACGGCGGCGTGGACAACTTCGGCTCCGACGGCCTCTTCGAGAACCTGCTCGTCCTGGTGGAGCCGAAGAACGGCGGCCCCACGGGACACGGAGCGGCCCTGCTCCTGCGCGAGGACGCGAAGCGGAACCGGATCCGCTACTCCACCCTCGTGAACGACAGCGGACCCTGCATCAAGGTGCTGGGTCCCGCCGCCCAGACGCGCATCCAGGGGAACCTCCTCCTCACGAAGAAGGCGGCCGTCGAGGGCGACGGAACCTTCGAGCAGAACTTCACGTCGGGCGACCCGAAGCTCGGGGCGGACTTCACCCCGGATCCGGGCTCGCCGCTGATCGGCGCCGGAACGGTCGAGGCGCCGGCGACCGACCACGCCGGCCGGAAGCGGGCCAGGCCCTGCTCGCTGGGCGCCTTCGAACCCCGCAAATGATTTCCCCGCCTAATTCCGCCGCCCGCCTCCCTAGAGCCGCGGAGGTGAGCCATGGTCGCATCGATCCTCGCGCTGGCGCTGGCCCAACCCCTGAACGCCGACGAGACCCGCGACTTCATGAAGCGGCTCGCGACGTTCGTGGAGGAGAACCACCTCAAGAAGGACCCGAAGTCCGAGCAGAAGGGGATGGTCTACGAGTACTTCGACGTGAAGCGCAAGGGGCAGTCCGACCAGTGGGTGCAGGGCGAGGCGCTCGACACGATGCACGACGGCTCCTGGTTCGCGGCCGCCCTCGTCAACGCGTCGCGCGCGACCGGCGACCCCTACTACAGGGACCTCCTGACGCAGTGGATCCTGCCCTTCTACTGCAAGATGCTCAACCACTCCGACGCGCTCTTCAGCGCGAAGCAGGACGACGTCGACGCGAAGGGCCATAAGTTCGGAAAGGAGCACCAGTTCCAGGAGGGCGAGAAGGGCTTCGTCCCCTACTGGTGGGACGACGGCGCCTCGGTGAGCCTCGAGCGTCGCCGCTCGAAGAACCTGAAGCCCGACTTTTCCGCGACCGACCGGATGCTCGGCAAGCCCAATCCGAACTTCGCCCTCGACGGCTGGTCGCACGGCAGCTCCAACCACGAGGCCCAGGACCTCGGCGTGATGCTCCAGCAGGCCTGGCTCCTGGTCCGGGAGAGCGACCCCAAGCTCGCCACGGAGGTCGCGGAAGCCGCGAAGAACCTGCAGGACTGCCGCACGCGCCACGGGTCGGGCTCGATCCCCGCCGTCGTCGCCGCCGCCGCGCTGGCCACCGGCGACAAGGCGCTGATGAAGCGCGTCCCCGACGTCCGGGAGTTCAGCTTCAAGAACCACTACGTCGCCGCGCTCGCGTCCACGGACCCGTCGAAGCCCCAGGCGGTCCCCGGGTTCGCCGACGACGACGAATACGAGTACTACTGGGGCGTCGCCCGCGCCGGCGGCGAACTCCCGAAACCGCTGGCCCTGAAGCTGGTCTACGACGCCTTCACCCAACCGATGCTGTTCCGCTACCACTCCGACAATGCCGACCCGCCCCCGGGGATCAACGTCTTCGATCTGTACCCGCTCAAGTTCCAGGGCGGGAAGCCGACCCAGTACCGCTCGACCCGCCCCGCCCCCACGGGCTCGCGCTTCGGGCCGCAGAACATGGTCGTCTGCGGCTGGGCGCTGCAGGCCCTCAACACCCACCCCGGCCTCTGGGAGGAGCGCGCCGCGAAGCAGTTCGCGGGCGATCTGCGCGTCGGCTTCGGCGGGCTCTCCGAGGCGGTCACGCTCGGAGAACTCACGCTCCGCCTCTCAAGCACCCGGAACGCGCTGATCGCATCGGGCTCGATGAAGGGCGGCCCGGCGGCGTTCCGAGTCCATGCGCAGCCCGACGCCAAGGGAAGCTGGGCCGAAGTGTCGATCAGGAACGGCGCCGCGCAGGCCGCGAACGACGCGGGCGAGCCGCTGCTCCTCGAGTCGAAGGTCGACGGCTCGACGTTCGAGATCAGGCTCCCCTACACGGTCGTCAAGGAGCAGAAGGCCTGGGCGAACGGTCTCGAGCAGTTCCGCTACACGATCTCGTCCGGCGAGGCCCGGAGGAACTTCCATCTCGCGTCGAGCGAGGAGCAGGTGAAGACGGCCCTGCTGCGCGAGCTGGGCGAAGGACTGCGGACCTGGCGCGCGATTCTCGACGAGAAGGGCTACATCCCGACCGGGGACGGCGCCGGCTGGAGCCAGTTCTCGGACGCGGGCGGCTGCGCCCATCTCCTGAGCGCCGCCTCGCAGTGGCTGCTCTATCTCGAAGGCAAGCGCGACTGGGAGGTCCACAAGTTCCCCCGGCCGTGATCCTGCTACTGGCGCTCGTCCTGCAGGAAGGCCCGGTCTTCGAGACCTCGGAGCGGCGCGAGTTCACGAACGCGCGGCAGCAGGCGGAGCTGGAGTTCTCCCGCAAACTGGACGGCCTCTCAGCCCTGACGGTCGGCGCCTGGGTCCGGCCGAAGCGGAGCGGCGAGCAGGTGTTCTTCAGCCGCGGCCTCCCCGAAGCCGGGCCCAACGGCGAGCGGATGTTCCGGCCGAAGGACGGCTGGGTGAACTTCATGCTCGGCACTGACGGCCACGGCTTCCTGATGGGGACGATCCACGGCAACGGCTCCCTGCCCTTCCCCTTCGTCACGCTCAACGAGGTCCCGATCGGCTCCTGGAGCCAGCTCGTGATCGTCAAGGACGCGGCCGGCTTCCAGAAGTTCTACCGCAACGGCAGCCTCGTCTGCAGCGACCGCGAATCCTGCCACGCGGGGACGATCCGACCCTTCCGCGACCGCGAGCCCGGCGAGCCCCTGCGGCTCTCGATGCCGCTCGGCGGGACGACCGGTGAAGCGTGGATCTTCCCCCGCGAGCTTTCGCCCGACGAGATCCGCAAGGATTTCGAGGCGAAGAGACTTAAGTACGCCCCCGCGCTCCCGGCGGAGCCGGTGCTGCTGCGGGCGATGGACAGCCATCCGGGCTCGTGGAAGGAGCCCGTCAGCGCGGAGACTTGGCCGAAGACGCGCGAGCGCATCCTCGAGGGCATGCGGAAGATCTTCTGCCCGATGCCGACCGACAAGGTCAGCCTCGACCCCCAAGTGATCTCCGAAGAAGACTGCGGCAACTACCTGCGGCGCAAGGTCTCGATCCAGGTCCAGCCGGGCGACCGCATGCCCGCCTACCTGCTCGTTCCGAAGCAGCTCAAGAGCCGCGTGCCGGCGATCGTCTGCTTCTACGGCACGACGAGCGGCGCGGGCAAGGAGACCACGGTCGGCCTCTCCGGCGGCCGCCCCGGCAGCCCTCCCGAGAAGAACCGCGCCTTCGCGGTCGACATGGTCGAAGCGGGCTTCGTCGCCTTCGCGGCCGACTACCTGCGGGACGGCGAACGCATCAGTCCCGGGAAGCGGCCCTACGACACGACGGAGTTCTACGCGAAGTTCCCCGATTGGTCGATCCACGGGAAGGACGCCTGGGACACGATGCGCGCGATCGACTATCTCCAGACGCTGGACTTCGTGGACCCTGAGAATATCGGCATGGCGGGCCATTCCTACGGCGGCCACAGCACGATCTTCACGGCGGCCTTCGAGCCGAGGATCAAGGCAGCCTGGGCGAACGGTCCGGTCTCCGACTTTCTGCAGCACGGCCTGCACTGGGCCGCGCCCAAGGGCGGCGGCAGCAGCCAGTCGCTGCCCGCGATGCGCCCCTACGTGCTCGACCGCACGCTTCCCCCGCCGCTGACCTTCTACGAGGTCACGTCGCTCATCGCCCCGCGCGCGCTCGCCGTGGGCCAGGCGGTGGGCGAGCGGCGGCCGATGGAGGAGGAGAACTGCGCCGCTGTGGGCGAGGCCTATGCGTGCTCGTGCTCCTCGCGCAGACGGCCTCCCCCGAGCACGGCATGCTCCAGCCCGCCTCGGCCACCTACACCGTGGCGGCGACCGGTCCCACGATCACGATCTCGGTCACCCGGACCGCGGGCAGCGTCGGCGCCGTGGGCTGCAGCTACACGACGGTCGGCGGGACGGCCGTCGCGGGCACGGACTTCACGGCGAAGTCGGGGACCCTCTCCTGGGCCAACGGCGACGGCGCCGCCAAGAACATCGTGATCACGATCCTCGACGACGGGATCGTGAACGGCGACAAGACCTTCTACGTGCAGCTGAACACGCCCACGGGTGGAGCCTTCCTCGGCGTGCCGCCCACGACGCCGCTGAAGAACCACGAGGGACGCGTGCTGGGAACGACGCCCGCGATCGGCGCGCCCGTGGACTGGAACAGCGTCGCCGGCGACGGCATCCTCCAGACGCTCCAGATTCTCCCTGCGAACAATCCGTGGAACGAGGACATCAGCGGGCTCCCGGTCTCGCCGGAATCCGCCGGCATCATCTCGTTCATGGGAACCGGGACCGCGATCCACGTGAACCGCGACATGAACCTCTCGATCGTGCCTGGCGGCCAGGCGACCAAGAGCGTGACGCTCACGCTCTACGGCAGCGAGTCCGATCCCGGGCCCTATCCGGTGCCGAACAACCTGCCGATCGAGGGCTTCCTCGGCGACGACGGCCGGACCCTGCTCGGCGACATCCAGCGGGACATCAACCCCGCGCAGGGCGGCGACCGGCACGGCACGATCATCGACCCCGTCAACGGCTTCATCTACGAGTTCGGAAACATGGTCCGCGACGCCTCGTACAACTGGACCGCCTCGGGCGAGGCGACCTTCCGGCTGCTGTCGAACACGATCCGGCCCGCGGGCTGGACCTCGGCGGACGCCGCGGGGCTGCCGATCCTGCCGTCGATCACGCGTTACGACGAATGCGAGCGCGGGATGGTGGAACACGCGCTGCGGGTGACGGCGAGCGGATCGCGGAACTCCTACGTCTGGCCGGCGACCCACTCCACCGGATCCAACTCCTCGACCAGCCGGCCCCGGATGGGCGAGCGCTTCCGCCTGAAGAAGAACGCCGCGGTCGACGCGCTCATCGCCGGCATGGCCAAGCATCCCAAGGCGATCGCGCTCGCCATGCAGAAGTACGGCATGTTCATGGCCGACAACGGATCGAGCTGGTACATCTCCACGAACTCCGACAACCGGCTGGCGAACTTGAACCAGCTCCAGCAGCTCCACTGGAGCGACTTCGACGTCGTGGTGACCACCGGCCCGAACGGAGGCCCCCGCGCCACGAGCACGGCCGCGGTGACGGTCACGGACGGCGGAGGCGGCGGCGGGGGCGACACGACGCCGCCGACGATCTCGATCACGACCCCGACGCCTTCGCCCACCTACTCGACGACGACGTCCCCGATCCTGTTCGGCGGCACGGCCGCGGACAACGTGGCCGTGACCTCCGTCAGCTGGACGAACTCCAGCGGCGGGAGCGGGACGGCGGCCGGCACCACGTCGTGGAGCAGCCTGATCACGCTCGCGTCCGGCAGCAACACGCTCACGTTCACGGCCCACGACGCCGGCGGCAACAACACGTCGGCGGTCATCACCGTGGACTACACTCCGGTCGCCGGAGTGGGAGGTGCGGGCGGCGGAGGGGGCGGGGGTGGAGGCGGCTGCGGCCTGCTCGGGCTGGAGCTCCTGCTCGTGTGGGGCTGGCGCCGCGTTCGCCGCTAATCCGATGGGGCAATCGGATCCCTGAAGGTGTACTATCTAGCAGGACGTCCTAGTATGAGTGATCGGAGATCGGCCATGACGCTTCGCACGAAGATCCTGGGACTGGCGCTGGGCGCGCTGCTCCTGACGACCGTGTCCTGTTTCACCGGGGACGCCCCCTACTACACCGAGCCGGGCGAAGGGGTCAATCACGGCGACGGCCCGATTCCCGGCATTACGGTCGACGTCGACGGCCCCGAGCAGGTGCTCAAGACGCTCGGCAGCCCCACCACCCGCGCGAGCGGCTGGTGGAAGGACGAGCATCAGTTCGACATCGAGTTCAAGGTCTGGTACTACAAGGGCGTCGGCCGCGTGATCTTCCGGCCGGAGATGACCACGGTCTACGCGACCGAGGCCGACAAGTCCCAGACCGGCAGCCCGAACTGAAGCCGCGCGCCTGTAACGGTCGCCCCGCTGCGGACACTCATTAACCTGTAACGAGTGTCCCGCACCTTGTTATCTTTACCATCCATGGGGCGTCCAAACGAAGTCTGGCGGCGCTGGCTCTTCGCCGCGGCCGTCCTCGCCGTGCTCCTGCCGTCCCGAGAGGCCGAGGCCGTCATCCCCTCGGCGTTCGGCCCGATCCAGGCCCTCATCGTCATCCTTCCCCAGCTCCTCCTCGCCCTCGCGGGACTGATGCTGGCGATCTTCAAGCCGCGCACCTACAAGCTCCTCGGCGCCTATCTCTGGTCGCACAAGGCCTTCACGGTCGTCCTCGTGGCCGTCATCGCCCTCCTGATCTGGGCGCCGTCCTTCTCGGGCGGCAGGGTCGCGGAGGAGCAGGTCGGCGCCCCCTGGTCCGCCTTCCGCGGCGGTCCGGGACGCACGGGCGCCGTGGCGGGCGGCAAGGGGCCGCAAAGCCAGCCGCGCCTCCTCTGGAAGCTGGCCGGCGATCCGATCGGCGGCGCGACCGCGGCCGTCGACTCGTCGCCCGCCGTGGTCGGCAACCGTCTCTACTTCGGAGTGGGCAGCAACTCGATCATCTCCGGATCGAAGGGCTCGATCGCCTGCGCGGACGCCGACACCG
>JACQFK010000334.1 GCA_016200125.1 Planctomycetota bacterium | reverse complement strand
TCCGGAGCAGGTCTTCCATTGACTCCCGCGCCGTCACGACCTCGGCCTTCTTCCCGGCCACCATCACCTCGCAGGGACGGGGGTGCGAGTTGTAATTCGACGCCATCGCAAACCCGTAGGCCCCCGCCGAGAAGACGCAGACCAGGTCCCCCCGCTGGAGCGGCGGCAGCTTCCGGTCCTTCGCGAAGAAGTCGCCGCTCTCGCAGATCGGCCCCACTATGTCCGTGACGGCCGCCGGGCCGGACCAGCTCTCCTCGTCCGGCACCTCCCCCGAGTGCCCCGGATCGGTCCTCACGGGCCAGATCCGGTGGTACGCGCTGTATAAAGTAGGACGGATGAGATCGTTCATTCCGGCGTCGCAGATGACAAATTTCTTGTCGCCGGATTCCTTGACGTAGAGCACCCGGGTCACCAGCACGCCGGCGTTCCCCACGATGAAGCGCCCGGGCTCCAGCAGGATCTTGCAGCCCATCTTCTGGAGCATCGGAAGGATCGAGGCGGCGATCTCCTTCGCGGGGCGGGCGAGCTTGTCCTTGTACCAGATCCCGAAGCCGCCGCCGATGTCCAGCCACTCGATCTTCGCGCCGATCTTGGCGCACTCGGGGAGGAAGGCGGCGATCCGCTGCATCGTCTCGACGTAGGGCTCGACCTTGGTGATCTGGCTCCCGATGTGGACGTGGAGCCCCGAGAGGTTGATGTTCTTGAGCTGCTGGGCGGACTGGAGGATCCGCTTGGCCCGGGTCAGGTCCACGCCGAACTTCGTCTCCTTCTTTCCGGTGCTGATGTAGGTGTGGGTCTGCGGGTCGACGTCCGGGTTCACCCGCAGCGCGACGGGCGCCTTCTTCCCGGCCTTGCCGGCGATGCGGTCGATGTTGGCGAGCTCCTCCTCGCTCTCGACGTTGAAGAGGAGGATGCCCTTCTCGAGGGCGTAGGTGATCTCCTCGTCGTTCTTGCCCACGCCGGCGAAGACGATCTTCTTGGGGTCGGCGCCGACCTTGAGCGCGCGGTAGAGCTCGCCGCCGGAGACGACGTCGAAGCCGCTCCCCTCGTCCTTCATGAGCTTGAGGATGGAGAGGTTGGAATTGGCCTTGACGGAGTAGCAGATCAGCGGCGCATGGGTCAGGTCGCCCGAGCCCGCAAAGGCGTCGCGGAGCTTGCGGTAGTGCTCCAGGATCGTGCGGCCGGAGTAGACGTAGACGGGCGTGCCGTGCTTCTCGGCGATGTCCTGGATCGGCACGTCCTCGGCGCGCAGCTCGCCGCGGAGATAGTTGAAGTAGTCCATAAGGAGATCAGGGAGGCCCTTCCTCGAAATCAGACACCCCGGAACAGCCCCTCTCCCCAACCCCCGGGAGGGGGAATTATAGGAGGAGTCGCATCAGGCATCAAGAACCAGGAAGCAGGAAACAGAAGAAAGGGTCCCTCTCGGGGGGTACAGGAGGGGGAGAAACTTCTTCCTGTACTGGTTCTTGGTTGCTGAACGGTCTTGCGGACCATAGGATGTCACGGGTATTGAAAGGGTCTTGGGCCTATGCCTGATCAGGAACGCAAGCCGAACCTCAAGGTCGGAGTCGAGTGGATTCCGGTCGAAGTTGTTTCCGAGCCCTACGTCGTCATGACCATCCGCGGCTTCGCGCCGGTGGTGGACGTCAAGACGCCGGGGGGCGAGTTCATCCTCTACATCTCCTCCAAGTCGATGTCGGACGGGCTGGTCCCCATGCTCGAGGCCAGCTCGAACCTCTTCAAGGGGCTGAAGTTCCGCGTCAAGAAGGAGAGCGAGGACAAGATGGCCCGCTACGTCGTGGAGAAGCAGTAGCCGGGCACCGGAGGCGGGATCCCGCGGGCACTCACCTGGGGGGGCGAGCGTGAAGAAACTACTCCTGCTGGCGCTGCTGCTGCAGTCCGGTCCCGACAAGCCCGAGCTCTGGCTCTATCACGCCACCAACTTCCTGGTCGACAAGAACGTCGATGCCGCCGAGCAGCTCTGGACGCGCGCCGCGAAGGCCGGCTACACCAAGGTCCTCCTCGCCGATTCCAAGCTCGCCAAGCTGGGCGACATGGACAAGCGCTACTTCAAGAACCTCGAGCGCGCGAAGAAGATCGCCGCGGACCTGAAGATCGAGCTCGTCCCCGCGCTCTTCCACGTCGGCTATTCCAACAGCATGCTCTGGCACGACCCGAACCTCGCCGAGGGGCTGCCGGTCAAGGACGCCCTCTTCGAGGTCAAGGGCGGACTTGCGAACATCGTCGCCGATCCGCCGGTCGCGTTCCCCGCCAAGTTCGGCTTCAAGGACGAGACCGTCGAGGTCGCCGACGGCGTCGCCACCGCGAAGGACAACGCGAAGCTCGCGCGATTCACCTACACGCTGCAGCTCCCGAAGTACCGCTGCTACCACATCTCCGTGAAGATCCGGACCGAGAACTACACGGGCCATCCGGAGATCAAGGCGCTCGCGGACAACCGGACGCTCCAGTACCAGAACCTGGGCGTCAAGAAAACGCAGGACTGGACGGAGCACCACGTCGTCTTCAACACGCAGGACCACGAGAAGGTGAGCGTCTACTTCGGCGTCTGGGGCGCGGCGAAGGGGACGCTCCAGTGGAAGGAATGGAAGCTCGACGAGGCGGGGCTGGTGAACGTCCTCCGTCGCCCGGGCGCGCCCTTCACGGTGCAGGGCTATACGGAGGGGAAGGACTTCGAGCCCGTCGCGGACCCCAAGCTGGGCGCCCACCCCTGGAAGGGCGAGTACGAGGCCTGGCACGAGCCGGTGCCGATCCGCACGAAGCTCCCCGAGGGCACCAAGCTCCGCGTCTCCTGGTACCACCCGGCGATCATCCACGACGGACAGGTCTCCGCCTGCATTTCCGAGCCGAAGACGCTGGAACTCCTGCAGGACGAGGCGCGGCGCGTGAAGGAGGCCACGGGGGCGAAGGGCTACATGATGTCGCACGACGAGTTCCGGTCGATGAACACCGACGATTCCTGCGTGAAGCGGAACCTCGACGCCGGCCCGCTGCTGGCGGAGAACGCCCGGCAGTGCGTGAAGCTCCTCGAAGGCTCGACGATCTACGTCTGGAACGACATGTTCGACCCCTTCCACAACGCGGTGAACAACTACTACCTGGTCCGGGGCGACCTCAAGGGCTCCTGGGAGGGGCTTCCCAAGGAGGTCGTCATCGTGAACTGGTACTTCGGGGCGCGGGAGAAGAACCTGCCCTTCTTCGCGTACCGCGGCCACCGCCAGGTGATCGCGGGCTACTACGACGGCCCGCCCGAGCAGGTCCGAGAGTGGATGAAGTCCGCCGCGAAGGTGAAGGGCGTGGTGGGCGTGATGTACACGACCTGGCAGAACAACTACGATCACATCGAGGCCTTCGCGAAGTACGCGCGGGAGTAGCCGATTCATTGACGCTCCCCCGGGCCCCGTGCTAGCCTCCTCCGACCTTCACATTTGAGGAGGATGGCATGGCGATCATGTTCATCGTCGAGCTTCCGGGCGTCGGGCAGGACAAGTACGACGCGGTCATGAAGGAACTGGGCCTCGACAAGGCCGGCGGGACGTGGGCCAAGGGCATCCGCTCCCATTCGGCCGGCGCGGGCGCCGGCGGCTGGACCGTGGTCGACGTCTGGGACTCGGAAGCGGATTTCGCCGCCTTCCAGCAGGCGCGGTTGGGCCCGGCCTTCCAGAAGGTCGGCGGGCTGCCCGAGCCCAAGGTGACGGCCATCCCGGTCCACTTCTCCTGGTCCGCGTCCGCGGCGAAGCCCAAGGCGAAGGCGGCGCCGAAGAAGGCGGCGGGGAAGAAGAAAAAGAAGAGGTAAGGCGGCCTATTTCTCGCAGAGCTTGAGCGTGAGGAGCGCCATCGCGGTGCCGTAGACGCGCCCAAGCTCGTGGGAGTCCACCCAGCAGCCGTCGAACTCCGTCGTGGCCAGCACGATCTCGCGCTGTTTCTCGAGCGCGCCGGCGTCTCCCACGGCCTTCGCGGCCAGCGCGCGTCCGTACTGGTCGTACCAGAAGAAGAATCCGCCGTTGTGGTAGCCGTCGGCGTGGTCGTCGTACTTGCGGATTCGTTCGAGCAGCGCGTGGTGCTTGAAGGACTCGGCGATCGCCGCCTTGACGCCCTCGGGCTTCGCCTGTCCCGAGAAGGTCAGCGCGAACTCCAGGAAGGGCATCCGGCCCGCCGCGCCCTCCACCGCGCCCCCCTTGCCGGGGAACTCGTAGGAGAAGACGCCCTTGGCGTCGCGCGTCGAGCGGAGCGCGGCGGCGCCCCGCTTCAGCATCCCGGCGGGGACCTCCGCGCCGGCCGTGCGGGCCTCCTCGAGCACGTGAAGGATCGTCGCCGTCACGAAGGGGTTGTCGTACTCGTGTTGCCAGGCGCCGGAGCGCTTCTGAAGGTCGCCGAGCTTCCGCACCAGGCGGGCCATCATCGCCTTGTCGCCCGTCTTCGCGAAGTAGAGCAGGCGGTAGGCGTGGGCCCAGGCGATCTCCTGGGTGTCGCCCTCCGCGATCCGCTTCTCGTCCTTCAGGTAGGCCTCGGCGCGCGTGATCGCGGTCTCGATCTGCGCCGGCTCGCCCCAGGCTCGCAGCGCCAGCGCCGCGAGGGCCGTGTCCGCGACGTAGACGTTGGGCAGCGAGCCGTCGCCCCCGAAGTTGTAGTTCGAGTCGTCCCAGACGCCGTTGTTCCTCTGCGTCTGGAGGAGGAAGCGGACGGCGCGGGCGGCATCGGGCTTGGCCCGGGGCAGGGTGCTGGTCGAGGGGAGATCGTCCTTGAGCGCCTCGGGCGGCAGCGACTCGTAGATCTCGAAGCCGCGGACGAAAGGGCCGTCGCGGGCCAGTTCGGCGGCCGCCTTCCAGGCCCAGCGGCCCTCCTTGATCTTCTTCCACTCCGCGCGCGCCTCGGCGTCGCGGTTCAGGAGATGGAGCGCCACGCCGTGGAACCAGCGGGCCTCGTCGCCGGAGACGAGCTCGAAGAGGCCGGGGTCGGGCTTGCCCGCCGCGATCGCCCGCCGCCCCTCGCTCGGCTCGACCTTCTTCTCCTCCGCTTCGCGGCCGGCCTTCTTGAGCACGCCGCGCAGGAGGTGGACGAGCCATTCCTCATGGTAGGTGGTGAGACGGTCGTCCCGGTGGATCACCTTGAGGTCGGGGCCCAGGAAGACGAAGCCCGGCTCGATGAAGTCGCCGACCGCGAGGCCGAACTCCTTGTGGACCCCCGGCGTCCCCGCGAGCCGCAGGGGGATGAAGTTTTGTGTCACCAGCTCCACGACTCCCGGCATCATGAAGGGGCCCGAGAGCATGTATTTTTCGAGGACCAGTTTGCGGTCCATCGGCGAGTCCTCGATCCGGGTGACCCACCACGCGATCGGCTTGCCGGTCTGCTTCGATTGCTGGTGGGCCTCGTTGAGGGACGTGACCCAGGGAATCTCCGAGCCGCACTTGGCGGCGATACCCTGGAGTTCCTTGTCGGGCGTCTTCTGCTGAAGGAGCAGAAGGAGGGCGGCGAGGATGGGCATGGCTGACGATTATACGCCGACGGGGCCGAAGTTTCGGCCAACACTTGCAAAATGCGAACGTAATTGTTATGGATTTTGCTCATATGACTGACGCCCCCGTGATGATCCAGGCGGAGAGGCTCTGCAAGACGTACGGGAGCTTCCACGCGCTCAAGGACGTGTCGTTCTCCGTGCCGCAGGGGCAGGTGGCCGCGTTCCTCGGCCCCAACGGCGCCGGCAAGACGACCACGATGAAGATCCTGACCGGTTTCCTCGCGCCGACCAGCGGCCGGGCGAGCATCGCGGGATACGACGTCGCCGTGGACCGCCTCGCCGCCGCGGAGAAGCTGGGCTACCTGCCGGAGAACGGGCCGCTCTACCTCGACATGACGCCGCTCTCGCTGCTGAAATTCTTCGGCGAGGCGCGGGGCATGGCGCCCGCCCGGCTGCGGGACCGGATCGAGGCGGTGACGACGCTCCTCTCGCTCAAGAGCGTCCTCGAGAAGCCGATCCAGAAGCTGTCCAAGGGCTATCGCCAGCGCTGCGGCATGGCCCAGGCGCTGCTGCACGAGCCCGACGTCTTCATCATGGACGAGCCCACCAGCGGCCTCGACCCCAACCAGATCCGCGACGTGCGGGCGACCATCCGCGAGCTGGGAAAGTCGAAGACCATCCTGTTGTCGACGCACATCCTGCAGGAGGTCGAGGCGGTGGCCGACCGGGTGATCTTCATCCACGCGGGCGCGATTGTCTTCGACGGGACGCCGCAGGAGATGAAGAAGCAGGGGCCGTCGCTGGACGAGGTCTTCCACCAACTGACCGGCGCCGCGCCGGCGAAAGCGTAGGCTGAGATGATCCGACGACACGTCGTGCAGGCCATTTTCAAGCGCAACTTCCAGTCCTACTTCGGCGCGCCCACGGGCTACGTCTTCATCGCCGTGTTCGTCGGCTTGTGCGCCGGTCTCGCCTTCGTGCGCGAGGCCTTCTTCGCCAACAACCTGGCCAATCTGGACCCGCTGAACCGGTGGTTCCCGTATCTGCTGCTCTTCTTCGTCCCGGCGGTCGCGATGGCGATCTGGGCCGAGGAGCGCAAGCAGGGGACGGACGAGCTCCTGCTGACCCTGCCGGCGACCGACCTGGAGATCGTGCTGGGCAAGTACCTGGCGGCGCTCGGCATCTACTCGGTCGCGCTCCTCTTCTCGCTGAGCAACGTCCTCTGGCTCGAATGGCTGGGCAACCCCGACGCCGGCGTGATGATCGGGACCTACCTGGGCTACTGGTTCCTCGGCG
>JACQFK010000333.1 GCA_016200125.1 Planctomycetota bacterium | reverse complement strand
TGTTGAAAAAAAAGCCCCGCGTCTTGCGACGCGGGGCTTTGAATACGCTCGAAAGGCTACTTCTTCTCCCTGATGATCTCCGGCTTCTCGATCTTCGCATGGTAGCCGGCGGCGTGGATCGCCTTGATGAGGTCGGACGGATCGTAGTTGCCCTTCACCGTGAAGCTGTCCTTCTTCGCCGTGGCGTCCTCGGACTCGACGCCCGTCACGCCCTTGATGGCCTCCTTCAAGGCCTTGTTGCAGCCGTCGCAGCAGTTGTGGGCGCCCTTGAAGGTCGCGCTGGAGACGTGGATGGGCTTGGCCTTCGGGGGCAGCACGGTGCCGCTGTCGTCGTTCAGCTTGACCGTCTTGCTCTCGAGCGTGCCCCAGAAGCCGGCCGCCACGAGCTTGTCCAGCGCCTTCTGGGCCGCCACGTCGTTGGCCGCCATGAAGGTCACGGACTTCCCGCTGGCCTGGGCGTCCTTCGCGCCGCCGCCGTTCAGCGCGCCGGTGGCCGCGCCGTTGCAGCCGCCGCAGCAGAGGTGCATGTCCTTGACCTCGTAAGAGCCCGCGGGCTCGTTGAAGGCCAGCGCAACCGCCGCCAGGGTCGCGATCGCCACTCCAAGCTTGATCATCCCAGTCCTCCTGTCGATTCCGCTTCAACTCGCCCGCGCCCCGACGCCGGGGCATGCATTCACAATGTTCATAACGACGCGAAACCGGATTTCGCTTCGGGATTCCGTGTGACTCGGAACCCCGTTCCGGCTATATAGGACCGGAACGGCCGGGAACTGCCAATCGTACGGAGAACCTCCAAGGAGATCGCCATGCGCTGGACCGGACTGATCCTCGCCCTCACCCTGGCGGCGCCCCCCGAGGCGGAAGTCCAGGGGCTCTACGAAGGCGCCCTCAGGGACGTCAAGTTCGAGGCGCGGGTCGTCGCGATGGGGAAGGACGCGTTCAAGATCCACGTCCGCCAGGACCTGGGCGGCGGCAAGGTCGGGAAGGTCGAGCTCGACGGCAAGGTCGAGGGCGACGCCGTCGCCTTCAAGAGCAAGGGCGGCGACGTCGAATGGACGGCCTCCTACGGCCCGGGCTCGATCAAGGGCAGCGCGGGCGGCACGGCCTTCGAGATGAAGCGCGTGGAGCGCAAGCCGCCCTCGATGGGAAGGAAGCCGCCCGCCGGCGCGATCGTCCTGCTGGACGGCAAGAACTTCGACCAGCTCACCAAGGGCAAGGCGGACGAGGACTGGAAGCCGGCCGACGACGGGTCGATCCAGGTCCCCAAGGGCGGCATGAATTCGAAGCAGCAGTTCGACGGCAGCTACGACATGCACGTGGAGTTCATGTGCCCGCTGATGCCCGGGGCGCGCGGCCAGGGACGGGGCAACAGCGGCTGCTACCAGCCCAACGGCGACGAGGTTCAAGTCCTCGATTCCTTCGGCATGGACACCTACAAGGGCGGCGGCTGCGGCGGGCTCTACAACTACAAGGACCCGGACGTGTTCGACGTCTTCTCGCTCGCGTCGCTGCCTCCCCTCGAGTGGCAGACCTACGACATCGAGTACCGCGTCGAGAAGCAGGACGGCAAGCTCACGGGGAAGCCGAAGATCACGGTGATCCACAACGGCATCAAGATCCACGACGCCGCCCTGCTCAAGAACGACGCGAAGAAGGGCGGCTTCCACTTCCAGGACCACGGCAATCCCGTCCGGTACCGCAACATCTGGGTCCTGCCGGTCGAGGGGAAATAGGGGCGGCTACTTCTTGAGGCGCTGGAGCAACCAGGCCATGGAAGGCCCCTCCCTCGCCAGCGACGCGGGCGGATAGGCCTTCGCCAGCGTTTGCGGCTCCACGATCCGGTTCAAGCCGTCCACCAGATCCTCGAATCGCATCGCGCGCGCCGCCATCGCGGTGACCGTCGCATCCAGGTCGGTGAAGCAGGCTCCTCCCGGCACGACGGCGTCGAAGGGGACGTAGCAGAAGGGGCCGTGGAGGAGGAAGCGGTAGGACGCGAGGCCTCCCCGGGCCAGGATCGCGGTCACGGAGTCCTCGTAGAGCGCGCCGAAGAGCGCCGCGAGGCCCCCCAGCGGTTCGGCCAGGGCGGGCGTCGGGTCGGCGTCGATCGGCACCTCGAGGCGGCGGTCGCGCGCGTTCGGCGGGGCGAACGAATCGCCCCAAAGCGCCACGCGCGCCGGATCGAGGTCCGCCCGGCCGCGGAGATGGCGGAGCACGCTGCGGAGGTCGCGGATCCGCAGGCCGAGCAGGGTGCGTCCCAGCATCAGCTCCGTCGCGGCGATCGAAGTCGCCTCGCTGCCCCGGCCGCGGCCGTCGCCCGGCCGCGTCTCGCCGGTCCCCCGGAGGTCGGGCAGACAGACCGCGGCGCCGCCTTTGAGCAGCTCCTCCAGCTCGGCGCTTCGGTTCTTCAGGAAGCCCTGCTTTCCGCCCTGCGCGATCCCGACGACCACCGGGAGCTTCGCGCCCGGATCATTGGGAGGCAGAAGGAGCAGCAGCGGCACGTCGATGCCGGCTTCGACTTCCAGCGAAAGCCGCTCGACGGCGACGTCCCCCGCCTTCCGGCTCTCCGCCGCCGTGGCGCGGCCTCCTCCGGGGGGGTCGATGTCTCCCAGAACTTTCCGCCAGAAGTACTGGAGCCCGTCCAAGGGAGGAGAGGCGCCGCCGGACCGCTGCTGCAGCAGCAGGTGCAACGGCGTGAGCTTGACCTCCGGCGTCACGCAGAGAAGATCCTGAGACGAGTGGCGCGCCTGGTTCTCCTTCTCCGGCGCCGGGATGGAATGCCACTTCTGCAGCGCGGCGTAGATCCCCTGGCGGTGGATCGGCCCGATGTTGTTGCAGTGGCTGGCCTCGGGCGGCTGGCCGGAAAGGAGCCCGCGGCCGGTCGTCACCGCCAGGCCGTCGGCCCCGTAGAAGCCGCTGATCTTCTCGAGACGCTTCCACACCGGATCATGCTCGCGATCCCAGGAGAACTCGTGGCCGTACACGAGATTCCGCGGGGCGACCGAGCCGACGATGACCCAGGGGAGGAATCCGTCGCGGGCCGACAGCCTCAGGTTGCGGGTCGATTCCCAGCTCCCGCCGCCCGCGTAGTTGAAGGACGTCTCCGAATCCTCCGGGAGCGGGTACTTGTTCTCGGGCTGGGGACCGCCGAAATTGAAGGGGATCACGGTGCTGATCCGGTCGTCGATCGCCGCCGTCACCGCCGCGGGATCGCCGCCGCCGGCGACGGAGCCCATCAGGATGATGCGGCTCCTGTCGATGCCCCGACGGGCGAGGAGCAGATCGACCCCCCTCATCAGGTCCCAGGCCATCCAGCCGACCAGGCTTTCGCCCGCGACGTAGAGCTGCATCGCGGTGACGTAGCGGAAGAAGTAGTCCTGGCGGCTCGCTTTGTAAGGGCCCGGGTAGCTCGAGGCGTCCACGAAGGGATGCTGGCGGCGCTCGCCGTGCCCCAGCTGGTCCATGATGAGGACCGTGCATCCGAGGCGCGCCCACAGGATGCCCATGTCCTGGAGCTCGGACTGGGTCTTGGGATTGTGATGGCTGTGGACGATGAGGATGCCGGGCATCGAGGGCCGCTCGGGGACGGGCACGTACAGGTTCGCGGTGACGATCAGCTGGGGGCGGCTTTCGAAGACGATATTGTCGACGCGGTGGCCCTCTCCCTCAAGGCTGCGCGTGACGCGGACCTTCAGGTCCGCCGGGACTTTCTCCTCGTCGCTCAGGGAGTCGCGAAGGGAAGCGCGCAGCGCCTGGATCTTCGGCCCGACGTACTTCTCCCAGTCCGCCTTCGTGGCGATCCGGCCCCAGGCCTCGGACTCGCGCTTGTTCGCCGCTTCGATGCGGGCGCGGGCGTCGCGTCCGATCATCCGGGGCTGCTCCGCGGGCAGGACCTTGGAGTCGAGATCCCGCAGCTGCCCGGCGAGATCGTCCTGGACCAGGAGCGCCGACATCAGGGAGAGCGCGGCGATCATCATACTGACTTGTACGCTCGATTCCGTTTCTCAGATCCGACCCCCCCGAATGGGGCATACTAGGAGTGGCGTCGCGGGAGGGAATCATGGGCGTCCGCAAGTGTCCCAAGTGCGGATCGGTGTGGTACACGGCGCTGGTCAACTGCGCCTTCTGCGGCGTCGAAGGCGAGGAAGTCAAAGGGCCCATCTCGCCGGCGAAGCTGAACCTCAGCCATGGAGGAGTTTCCACGGCGCCCCCGCCCGCAACGCCCGCGGCTGAAGCCGCCCCGCCGCCCGAGCCCCCGCCCGC
>JACQFK010000295.1 GCA_016200125.1 Planctomycetota bacterium | reverse complement strand
CGGCCCAACTGAAGGAGATCGTCCGCGTCGTGCCCGCCCCGGCCGTCGCGAAGCTGCGGGAGGTGACCCTGTGGTTCTCGCCCCCCTACGCGGGCGTGAGGCCGACGGCGGAATACCATCCGGGCCGGGACTGGCTCCTGAGCAAGGGCCGAAACCCGGACATGGTCAAAGGAGTCGAGTTCACCGACCTGCGCGACTTCGAGAAGGAAACCCGCCGCATGCCCAACTTCACGCTGCACGAACTCGCCCACGGGTATCACGACCGGGTGCTCGGGTTCAACAACCCCGGCATCAAGGCGGCCTACGACCGCGCGAAGGCGAGCGGGAGCTACGACGCCGTGGAGCGCGGGTTCGGCAATGGAAAGCCGAACACGACCGAACGCGCCTACGCGATGACCAGCCCCCAGGAGTACTTCGCCGAATCGACCGAAGCGTTCTTCGTCCGGAACGATTTCTTCCCCTTCAACCGCGAGGAACTGCACCGTCATGATCCGCAGATGGAGAAACTCCTGGAGCGCCTGTGGTTCCCCCTCCCTCCTCCTCCCCCCGAGCTGAAGGCGCCCGCCTTCTACACCAAGTACCTCGACGCGGACGGCTATCCCATCGTCGCCTCCGCGAAGGTGAACGACTTTGCGCTCCGGGAGGCCGCCTATCTCGTCAACCTGATGCTGGCCCGGCGGCCCGACGTCCGCGCCGCCATGGTCAAGAGCGGATCCCGGCTCTGCATCATCGCGCACAACGAGTTCACGACGGACCTTCCCGAGTGGTCGCACCTGAAGCCCAAGGACTACTGGGACGCCCGGGCGCGGGGCATGGGCGGCTCGAAAACGGATCCCTATTGTTCCTGCGGCGAGGAGAACCTGCTCGGCTTTTCCGGCGACCCCTACGCGGCGGAGAACATCCTCATCCACGAGTTCGCCCACAACATCCACCTGCGCGGAATGGTGAACGTGGACGCGACTTTCGACGGCCGCGTGAAGGCCGCCTACGACGCCGCGATGAAGGCGGAGCTCTGGAAAGGCAAGTACGCCTCGGTGAACCCCCACGAGTACTTCGCCGAAGGGGTGCAGTCCTGGTTCGACAACAACCGCAAGAACGACCACGACCACAACCACGTCAACACCCGGGCCCTGCTCCTCGAGTACGATCCGGGCCTGGCCGCGCTCTGCCGGGAGGTTTTCGGCGAGACCGAGCTGAAATACACGAAGCCCGCCACCCGCCTGCGCGACCATCTCGACGGCTACGATCCGTCCGCCGCGCCCCGCTTCTCCTGGCCCGAGCGCCTGGACAAGGCGCGCGCGGAGATCCGGAAGTCCGCGGAAGAGCGGAGCAGCGCCCCGGAGAAGAAATGACCGCTCGTCGCGCCGCAATTCAGCAATCCAATGGCGCAATTGCGACGCGCCCGGGAGCGTCGTAAAGGCATGATGAACACGCTGATCGTCGTGCTGGCTCTCGCGGCCCAGGAACCGGTCCAGGTCTTCGTGCTGGCCGGGCAGTCGAACATGGAGGGAAAGGCCCCCAACACCCTGCTCGACTTCCAGGCGACCGATCCGAAGACCCGGGATCTCTTCACCCACCTGCGCAAGGATGACCAGTGGATCGCGCGGGAGGACGTCTTCATCAAGTTCCTCGAGCGCAAGGGCCCGCTGACGATCGGCTACGGCTCCCCAGGCCGCACGGGGCCCGAGCTGGAATTCGGAACCGCGATGGGCGATCACTTCAAGGAACCCGTCGTGCTGGTCAAGGCCGCCTGGGGCGGGCACTCCCTCTACAAGCTCTTCCGTTCGCCCTCCGCGGGGTTTCCCGCGGACGAGGTGCTGCAGAAGGAGCTCAAGCAGGCGCAGGACCGCGTCGCGAAGAACAACGAGAAGAACAAGAAGAACGATCCCCTGCCGACCCTGGAAGACGTGAAGAAGGACTACGGCTCGTCGTACCGCAAGATGATGGCGGAAGTGAAGACCGTGATGGACGGCTGCGACACGTTGTTCCCCGCCCTGAAGGGGAAGAGGCCGCAGTTGGCGGGCTTCGTGTGGTTCCAGGGGTGGAACGACCAATACGGCGCGGAGAACGAGTACGCCTCGAATATGAGGCATTTCATCCAGGACGTGCGCAAGGACCTCGCCGCGCCCAGGCTGCCGTTCGTGATCGCCGCCATGGGCCAGAACGGATCGAAGCCGGCCGCCGGCGCGATGCTGACGATCAGCGAGGCCCAGCTCTCGATGAACGACGTGCCGGAGTTCAAGGGCAACGTCAAGTCGTTCCGCACCGACCTGCTGGTCGACAAGGCCGCGGAGGAGCTCTATCCCACGTGGCAGAAGAATCCGGAGCAGTGGAAGCAGGTCGGCGGAGACCATGGGTACCACTACCTCGGCAGCGCCATCTGGTTCAACCGGATCGGCAAGGCGATGGGCGAGGCGATGCTGGATCTCCTCGGGCAGCCCAAGTGAGCGGGATCTAGCCTCAGCTAACCTCGACGACGCACTTTCCGAGCACGTCAATGCGCGGCCGGATGCCCAACCCGGGCGCGGTCCCGGCGCTCATGAAGCCGTTCTCGCGGCGCGGCGCACCCTCGGCCGTGCTCACCGTGACGTAGCTGTTGAAGTCGGTGCTCGTGAACCGGAACGGCTCCGGCGTGCTGTGCGCCAGGTGGGCGACCGCGGCCGTGATGATGTCCCCACCCCAGCTGTCCTCCAGCGTCATCGCGATCCCCAGGCTGACGCAGAGGTCGCGGGCCTGCTTGATCTTCGTGAGGCCGCCGAGCTTGCTGATCTTCAGGTTCACCACGTCCATGGCCAGGTCGGCCTTGGCGCGGAGGAGCATGTCGAGGCTGTCCACGGCCTCGTCGAGAATGAAGGGATGGTCCGTCTGCCGGCGCACGGCGAGGCATTCCTCGTACGTGAGGCAGGGCTGCTCGAGGTAGACATCCAGGTCCCGCACCGCGCGCGCCACCCGGACCGCCTCGTGCTGGACCCAGCCCGTGTTCGCATCGGCCACGAGCCGGTCTCCCGGCCGCAGCTTCGCCGAGACGGCGCGGATGCGCGCGACGTCCGTGTCCGGGTCGCCGCCGACCTTCAGCTGGAACCGCGTGTAGCCCTCGGCGCGGTAGCCCGCCACCTTCGCGGCCATCTCCTCCGGTGACTCCTGGGAGATCGCGCGGTAGAGCCGGACGCTCTCGCCGAAGCGCCCGCCCATGAGCGCGCAGACCGGCAGTCCCGTCGCCTTGCCGAGGATGTCCCAGCATGCGATGTCGATGCCGGACTTCACGTAGGGATGCCCCTTGAGCGCCGCATCCATGCGGGCGTTGAGCTTCGACAGTTCCCGCGGGTCGGCGCCGATCAGATGCGGCCCCAGCTCACGCAGCCCGGCGCGCACCCCCTCCGCGTAGGCCGGCAGGTAGAAGGGCCCGAGCGGGCAGACCTCGCCGTAGCCGACCAGGCCCGTGTCCGTCTCGACGCCGACGATCGTGCTGTCGAAGACCGTGACGGACTTCCCGCCGGACCATTTGTAGGTGGTCTCGTGCAGGGGGAGCTCCACGCGCCAGGCCAGGATGCGCTTGAGCTTCATCCCTTCACCAGGGAAAGAAGTTTCCCGAGCACCTCTTCGCCATGGGACCGGATGCCGTTGTGTTCGTACTCGTTCGTCAGCCAGACCTTCAGGCCCCGGATCTTGGCGGCGGTCTCCTCGGAATACGTCCGGTCCACGTACATGTCGTCGGCGTAGATGACGGCCGCCGCCGGCACCTCGTTCCGGCCGAGGCGGTCCACGTCGTGCATGCGGGGCCAGCGGTCATAGGCGGCAAGGAATTCCGCCTCCTCGCGCAGCTGGCGCAGATGGGTGTACTCCTCGAACATCCAGCGGAACATCATCTCGCCGGTGAAGAGGACTTCAGGTTCGTCCCGTTCGAACTCCGGATACTCGGCGCGGATCCGTTCCGCGGCCCAGTTCGTGGCCGGACCCTCGGCATAGCAGGCCTCCTGGAGCAGGGAGAAGATCGGAGCCTGCCGGTAGGTCAACAGCGCCTCGAAATCGCAGAGAAAGGGATATCCGAGCTCCGGGCCCTTCCGCCCCTTCACGAAGGCGGTCTCCAGAAGGTAGTGCACCTGTTCGAAGCCGTCGTGGAACCCGAACTGGAGGCCCAGCTGCAGGAATCTCCGGCGCGAGAGCCGCTCGCCGCAGGGCAGGCGGACGTCCTCCGCCTCGAGGGTCCGGACGATCCGGCGGACCCGCTCGCGATCCTCGGGATAGCGTTCATAGTAGAAGCGATTCTTCCGGGCCAGCACCTTGTGACTCGAACGGTAGACCTCGTCGGCCGTCCGCCCGAGCGGGGTCAGGCCGCCCGTGATGATCGCGGCTTCCAGTCCTTCGGGAGCAGAGGAGAGATACTGGGTGACGCAGAAGCCGCCGAAGCTCTGTCCCAGGGCGGTCCACTTCCCGTCGGGTCCCAGGAGTTCGCGACGGATGTGCTCGGCATCGCGGACGATCGCGTCCGCCCGGAAGTGGGTCAGGTACTCCCCCCGCTCCCGCACGGTAGCGCGGCGGGCCAGCGACTGGGCGCAGACCTGCTCGCTGCGCCCCGTCCCGCGGCCGTCGAGGAGGAGGACCCGGTAGTCTTCCACGGCCCGGCGGATCCAGCCGAGGCGCCCCAGGACGCGGGGTCCCGGATAACCCGGGCCTCCCTGGAAGAAGATCAGCCAGGGAAGCTTCCCGGCGTCGCGCTCCGCCGCGCTGAGTTCCCGCGCGAACACGGAAAGGCTCTCGCCGCCGGACCGCGCGGAATCGAGCGGCACCTGGAACTCGTGGTCCGTCACGAGCAGGCCGGGGATCCGTCTCTGGGCGATCTTCATGTCCTGTCCCGCTTTGAAACCCCCAGAATAGGGGCTCGCCCTCCCCGATGCGAGGAAAGAGAGCGGCGAGCCTTTGTCGATCTGCGCCACGGCGCCGCCCCGGCGCAGCCCGACAGCGGGGTTCGGTCGGAGGAAGCTCCGCCGCTTCATGGAGGGGTGGGCCCGCCCGGACTCGAACCCGCCTTTGCGCCTTCGGTCCTGCGCTACGGCAGGCCAGGCCGGGAACCAAGGGATCATGAGGGCGAAAAGAGTGTTGCGGCGAAAGTGGGCTGGACGGGGTCAGAACGGGCTTCAGCTCAGTTATACGCGGTTTTAGTTTTGGGCCAGAGGAGGCTCAAGAAGGCCTGTTTGGCCCCCAAGTTGGCAAGTGCGGAACAAGAATAAGGTCACTTCCGAACTCTCTTCCAAGGCGGAGACCCCTTATGTCCGTGGCTTTCCATGAACTGCTCAACCACATCCTTCAGGAGCTTTTCGCATTTCAGTTCAGTGGCCCAGCGATGAATGTACTTCCAATCGAGTTCGCCGAACCGACGCTCAAGCACGGTGGCCACGTCATCGAGGTCTCTCACTCGGTAGGCATGGACTTTCAAGACGACGAGATCTTCCGGAGTCGCCGCGGAGTAGTTCTTCCCCTGGAATTTGACTTGCACCTTTCGCTGAAGCGCCTCCTTCAGGAAGCGACCCGTGTCGTATCCCGTCGCGAAGAAGACGTCGACTCCCAGGCCTCCTCCGGAATACGGAGCCCAGTACTTTGAAAGCACCAGCCGTTTCGCGGAGATCTCGACGGGACCCGACTCTTTTTCAAGCTTGGCTT
>JACQFK010000059.1 GCA_016200125.1 Planctomycetota bacterium | reverse complement strand
TCCACGAGCTCGAGATCGCTCAGCCTGTTCAGGTCGATCTGGACCTTCTTCGGAGTCCCGTAGGTGATCTTGTAGATCCGGCCGTTCGTCAGGTCCACCTTGTCGTAGTTGTGGCACTCGCCGGTGTCGGTCCAGTCCGTGACGTAGACGCCGCCGTCGGGGCCGTACTGGCAGTCCAGGCCGCGGAACCACGGGTCGTTGCCGAGCAGGAAATCCTTCGCGTGCTTGACGACCACGCCCGAACCCTTGGGCTCGATCAGGTCGTGGCTCATCCGGTGACCGTGGAGGTTGAGCGTGAAGAGATGGCCCCGATACGAGTCGGGCCAGTTGTCGCCGAGATACACCATCGCGCCGACGTGGGCGTGGCCGCCGCCCGCTTCCGAATGCTTCTCGCCCGCGCGCGAATCGGTCCAGGCGCCGCCCGCCCAGTGGATGTGGTCGGCGGGGCTCGGCATCAGGCCGTAGATCGCCGGCGCCGACTTGTCCTCGCCGAACATCCGCTCGTAGTGGGCCCCGGGGATCACCTGGAACACGTGCTTGATCACGCAGTTCGTGATGAAGGCGCGGCCGTACTCGTCCCAATCGAGCCCCCAGGGATTCGTCGTTCCCGTGCAGACCACCTCGAACTTGCGCGTGATCGGATGGTAGCGCCACACCCCGCAGTTCATCGGGACGCGCTGGTCGTCGGGAGTCCCGGGCTTGCCGACCTTCGAGTTGGACAGGATGCCGTTGCAGGCGTAGAGCCAGCCGTCGGGCCCCCACATCGGCTTGTTGAACACGTTGTGCTTGGCCTTGAGGTCCCAGCCGTCGAGCAGGATCTCGGGCGGGCCGTCGGGCACGTCGTCGCGGTTCCGGTCGGGGATGAACATGAAGTAGGGCACCGCGGTGAGCCAGACACCGCCGTGGCCCCAGGCGATGCCCGACACGTTGGCCAGCCTGTCGGCGAAGACCTTCTTCGTGTCGAACTTCCAGTCGCCGTCCGTGTCTTCGAAGATCACGATGCGGTCGCGCCCTTCCTCGCCGGGCTGCAGCCACTTGGGATAGGAGAGGCACTCGACCACCCAGAGGCGGCCGCGGTCGTCGAAGCTGAAGCCCATGGGCTGAACGACGTCGGGCTCGCCGGCGAACAGGGTGACCTTGAAGCCCTCGGGGACGGTCATCTTCCCGGGCGCCTCGTCCGGCTTGAACTATCAAACTCGCGCAGCAGGCCGAAGCAAAAGAGTTCGGGCATCTTGTCGACGCCGACGCCCTTCTCGATCAGCTCCTTCAGGCTCTCCATCGGCTTATGAAGTTCGAGGCCGACGATCGCCTTCGTCTCCAGGGCGGCGGCCGAGAGGGCCACGACGCCCGCGCGCGGGCCGACAGCAATCAGCGCGACCGGGCCCTGCTTGAATTCCGCGGCGGCCCAGCGCGCAGCGGCGGCGATCTGGGACGCCTGCAGGCCCAGCGGCCGCTCGCCCACCGCGGCGGCGGTGATCGCGAAGAGGAACCCGTGGGAGGCGATCTTGGATTCGCCGTAGTAGAACGGATCGATCGCGATCACCCGGCGGCCCGCATCCAGCTGCTTGCGGACCTCCGCGGCGAGCGAAGCCCGGCCGTTCTCGGAGAACATCAGGACGGTCGACTTCGCGTCGGCCGGCGCGAACTCCACCGCGGGGACCGTGAAGTCCTTTCCCATCATCAGCTTCCAGCACGTCGATTTGTCGTCCTTCGCCGCCGTTCCCGCCGTGACCTTGTAGTCCGTCGCGTGCAGGAGCTCGCGGAGTCGCGCGGCCGTGCCTCCCGGGCGGGGCAGATCGGCGGCGATCGCGCGGGCGAGGGTGGTGAAGGTCGCGTTGTCCTTGGGGAGCTCGACGGCGAGCTCCTCCGTTTTCTTAAGCTCCGACTCGCTGGGGATCTCCCGGGCGTCGTAGGAGGGGTCGTCGGGGAAGAAGTGGTCGCCGACCATCCGGTAGAGCGCCTGGCGGTTGTCGAGGCCGAAGTTGTGCGTCCCCGGGTCGTGGTTCACGTGGGCCCGCAGGTTCGTCTCGACCCCGAGCAGGCGGAACAGGGGCCGGGCGGCGTCCATCAGCGGCTGGAGGGCGTAGTTGGATTCGAAGCAGCAGTTGTCCTTGGCGTTGAAGGTGAGCAGCGTCGCGCGCGGCGCCATCATCGCCGTGAGGTGGGCGTAGTCCGCGACCGTGGCGAGGTCGGACGGCGTCTGCTCGGAGTCGCCGAGGTCCTTGAGGTGACGCACGCGGGTCTTGAAGCTGGAGTAGCCGGCGACGGGATTCGTCAGCGTGACGCGCGTGTCGAGCGAGCTGATCGTGATCGTCTGCCAGGATCCGCCCGACAGTCCCGAGACGGCGACGCGGGCGGGGTCGGCGCTGTCGAGGGAGAGGAGCACGTCGAGGCCGCGCCGCATGGAAAGGTAGAAGGGCGCCAGGCCCGCCGTGCCGCAGAGGTCCAGCTGGTTCATGAGGGAGTGGCCGTAGCCCGGGTCGCGGAGCTGGCCCATGCCCAGCCATTCGACGTTCAGCGAGATCACACCGCGTTTGGCGAGATTGATGCATCGGATCTGCTTGTAGTCGGCGGCTTTGCCCGCGCCGTCGTGGCCGTTCACCGCCAGGTGGACGGGGACCTTGCCGGAGATCTTCTCGGGGACGTAGAGGAGGGCGGGGATCCAGAGGCCGGGGACGGCTTCGTAGCGGAGCTTCCGGATCGAGTAGCCCGGGCCGCCCGCAAGGTCGCCCGACCACTCGACGCGGGTGGCCCCCGCGGCCCACTTCTTCGCCTCGCCGCGGAAGAAGACGTCCTCGAGGACGCGGCGGCGGAGGTCGGCGGCGAGCGCCGTCCATTCGGCCGCGCTTTTCACTTCGGGCACGGAAGGGACGCGCGGCTCGAGGTAGTCCTGGATCTCCTCCATGGATTTCTGGGGCCCGATGATCTCGCGGGAGAGGGCCTTTTTGAGTTCGGCATCGGGGTCCTGCAAGAGCAGGAGGACGAGGGCGAGGCTGGTCATGTAATCTCCCGGCAGGCCGCGATCCCGCTCCCTACTCTACGCCGGCGATCAAAGCGGCGCCCACAGCGGGCCGGAATCGGCGTTAGTAATTAGGATGTAACTCTTTGGGGTCGAGCGGCTATCAGGACAAGAGCGGGGGAACCTCTTGGTCCTTGGAGGCGAGCGTGGCGCGCAAGGTTGAAAAGCCGAGCCTCGGAAAACGGCTGACCGAATGGGCGATGACCGCGGGGGTCCTCGTCCTCGTCGGCGGTCTCGTCTGCGCCTTCCTCGTCGCCGGGGTCTTCGTCCTCCACCGCTCGCTCGCGCGCAACGAGGACGAGAACATGGTCGTGCGCGAAGGCGCGTCGCGCCCTGCGGCCGACGCGAAGCAGTCCGCGCTCGACGACCTCAAGAGGCCGCTGCCTCCCCCGCCCAAGGCGCCCCCGGCCGATCCCAAGAGCGTCGCGGTCAAGCCGGCGGACCTGGCGCCCGCGAAGCCCGTCGAGAAGCCGAAGGAGGCCCCCAAGCCCGTCCTTCCGCCCCCGCCTCCCGCGCCGGTGATCGCCGCAAAGGTGCCCGAAGGCCCGCCCTCGCGCGATCCGTCGCGCATGGACAACGAGGGCTTCATCCGCTACTGGCTGGTGCTCGCGCCGCTGCCCTCCGAGAGGGAGCACAGCGGTGGCATCGAGGTCGCAACCGACCGCCTTCGCGGCGAAGGAAACCTTCGGCCCAAGGCCGAGGAGCGCGTCTCGTTCCGCGGCAAGGACTACGTGTGGAAGCGCTACAAGACCCCCGAGTTCTTCGTCGATTTTAAGAAGTACGTCGAGGGCCAGCCGTCGGAGAACGTCTTCGGGTACGCGGTGGCCTACGTCTACTGCGAGGAGCCCCTGTACAACCTCAAGGTCCTCGCCGGCAGCAACGACCAGTGCCGGGTCTACGTGAACGGACTGTCCGTGCTCCTGCATGAGAAGGGCCGGACCCTGGAGCGCGACCAGAGCATCGCCAACGGCGTCACGCTCCGGAAGGGCGAGAACGTCGTCGTTTTCAAGGTGGCCAACGACGGGGGCAATTGGCAGGGCTGCCTGCGCTTCATGGACAAGAACGGCACGCCCATCCGCCATCTCCAGGTCTCGAGCACCCCGACGCAGTAGGCCGCAATTTCTTGATGCGGGCGGATCCTTCCCCGACAATGCCGGGATGCAGCAGCTCCTCGACGACATCGCGCTGAAGGTCAAGTCCCTCTACCGCGGCTCCGTCGACCCCCTCGCCGACAAGTTCGCCTTCGAGAAGCGTCCCGACGAGGGCGAGATCGCCGGAGCGCCCACCGTCCTCTTCCTGGGCAATCATTCCTCGGGCAAGTCGACCTTCATCAACCACCTCCTCGGCGGACCGGTCCAGAAGACCGGGCTCGCGCCGACCGACGACGCCTTCACGGTGCTCTCCTTCGGCGGGGCCGAGGAGGAGCGGGACGGGCAGGCGGTGGTGTCCACGCCGACGCTTCCCTACGGCGGCCTGCGCAGCTTCGGCCCGCAGTTCCTCTCGCATTTCCGCGTCAAGCTCCGCCCCGTGCAGCTGCTGCGCGAGATCACCCTCATCGACTCGCCCGGCATGATCGACTCGCCCGGCGAGGGCTCGGGCCGCGGCTTCGATTTCGCCGGCGCGGTCCGCTGGTTCGCGGAGCGCGCCGACGTCGTGCTCGTCTTCTTCGATCCGGAGAAACCCGGCACGACGGGCGAGACGCTCCAGGTCTTCACCCAGTCCCTGCAGGGAATGGACCACAAGCTGCTCATCGTGCTCAACAAGATGGACCGCTTCGAAAGCCTCGAGGATTTCGCCCGGGCCTACGGGGCGCTCTGCTGGAACCTCGGCAAGGTCATCCCCCGGAAGGACCTGCCGCTCATCTTCACGACCTTCGTGCCGGTCGAGGGGGCCGGGACGCCGAAGCTGCCCACGCAGGATTTCGTCAAGGCGCGCGAGGAGCTGATCCGCGAGGTGAAGCGGGCTCCGGCCCGGCGGGTCGACAACCTCGTCACCCAGCTCGAGGAGCACGGCCAGCGGCTGCTCGTCCACGCGCGCGTGATCGACGAGGCGGGCCGCCGGCTCCGCCGCTTCCGCCTGAAGCTCTGGTCGATCCTCGTCGTCGCCGTGCTCGTCGCGGGGCTGGCGGGAGCGATCACGATCGGGACCCAGCAGAAGTGGTGGATCAGCGCGATCATCTTCGGTGCTGCGGGGCTGCTGGCTTACATCGGAGCCTTCATCATCCGCGGGCTGGTCCGCTCGCAGGGGGAGCAGATCATCGAGGGCCTGGTCGGCGTTTTCGAACATCTCTTCGCCCGCGAGCTGTTGGTGCGGGACCGGGTCGACGATCTGCGCGCGCTGTGGCACAAAGTGCAGCCGCGGGTCCGCCAGGCGCTCGAGAAGGTGGGGATCCTCTCCTTCGCGAGCCTGTCGCGGGACGAGCGCGCGCGGCTGGCCGACACGCTGGAGAAGGAAGTGCCCGAGCTGCGCCGCCGCCTCCACCGGGAACTGGGCCAGACGCGTCCCTCATGACCTACACGGACAAGGTCGTCCTCGTCACCGGCGCGAGCAAGGGGATCGGCGAGGGCTGCGTCCGGGTCTTCGCCGGCGCCGGCGCGAAGGTCGTCTTCTGCGCCCGCGGCGAGCGGGCGGGCCGCGCGCTCGAGAGCCAGGTCAACGCGCGGGGGCCGGGCTCCGCGCTGTTCCTGCCCTGCGACGTCTCCAAGGTCGACCAGGTCGAGGGCGTCGTCGACGAGGCCGTCAAGCGCCACAAGCGCCTCGACTGCCTGATCAACAACGCGGGCTGGCATCCCCCGCACAAGCCGATCGACGGCTTCAGCGCTCAGGACTTCCGCGAGCTTCTCGAGCTCAACCTCGTGAGCCTCTTCGTCGCCTGCCGGCGCGCGCTGCCCCACCTGCGCAAGACGAAGGGCAGCATCATCAACATGTCGAGCCTCGTGGGCCAGATGGGCCAGCTTCACGCGACGACCTACGTCGCCACGAAGGGGGCGATCACGTCCTTCACGAAGGCGCTCGCGGTGGACGAGGCGGTCCACGACGTCCGCGTGAACTCGGTCTCGCCGGGCAACGTCTGGACGCCGCTCTGGCAGGAGGCGGTCGACCAGGCGCCGGATCCGAAGAAGTGCAAGGCCGACGGCGAGGCGGCGCAGCTGCTGGGCCGGATGGGAACGATCGAGGAGGCGGGGAAGCTCTGCCTCTTCCTCGCGGCCGAGGCGACCTTCACGACGGGCGTCGACCACATCCTCTCGGGCGGAGCGGAGCTGGCCTACGGGCGCAAGACCCGCAAAGGGTAGGCTACCGGTTCAGGAGCTGCTCGAGGGCGTCCTGGTAGGTCGCCAGAAAAAGCCGGTCCTTGGGGCGATCGGCCAGTTTTTTCGAGCGGAGGATGTCGCGGAGCGGAGCGACGCGAAGATTGACCCCTCCGACGTTTACCCGCCGATGCCTTTTCCACAGAGACTTGAACTTGCACCCGGCGATCTCCAGGGGGAGGTCAATGTGGGCGTTCTTCTTTGCGGCGCGGACACAACCCAAGGCCCGGACGATGCCCCGGATCAGATCCGGATCCTGGTCCACGGGCTCTCCCCCCGCCTGCAATGAGTAGCGGAGCTTCTTCAAGACTCCCACAGCCCGGCTGAGGACTTCAGGATTCGGCGGAAGCAGAAGATCGCAGTCCTGCGTGGTGATCACGCATCCCGCATCCCGCGCATAGAGATCCACGCCGAAGGCCCCGACGATCACATAGGGGACTCGGGCCTTCTCCAGATCTCGGCAGGCCCTAATGTAGGGATCCACCGGATTTCCGTGCGGGCAGGAGACGGGCGGAGGCCGCTCGCTTCTCGGCGTTGCGGAGGACCTCGAGGACCCAGCTCTTGTCCGCCCCCTTGCGGTTGCAGGGGTCGGCTTCAAGCCGCCGGGCCAGACGGAACAGGGGGTCCGTGCGCTTCATGACGTTCTCGATTGTAGCAGATTCAGCGCTTGATCGACCGCTCAACCGCCTTGTACATCGCCTGGGTTCCGAGCTTGCCCTCGCCGGCCTTCTGGTTGTCCTCGAAGAGCTTCTGCGTCAGCGCCGTCCCCGGCAGCGGGAGGCCGAGCTTCTTCGCCTCGTCCTGGACGATCCGGAGGTCCTTCTGGAGGAGGTCGACGTAGAAGCCGGGGTTGAAGTCGCCCTTCGCGATGCGGGCGCCCAGCTTCTCGAGCGCCCAGGAGCCGCCCGCGCCGGCCGAGAGCGCCTCGACCACGAGCGCCTGGTCGATGCCGCTGAGCTTCGCGAGGTGCAGCGCCTCCACGATCCCCATCATGTTCATCGAGCAGAGGATCTGGTTGCAGGCCTTCACCGTCTGGCCCGCGCCCTGGGGGCCGCAATGGGTGATGCGCTTGCCCATGATCGCGAAGATTTCGCGGGCGCGCTCGAGGTCGGCCTTTTCGCCGCCCACCAGGATCGAGAGCGTCCCTTCGCGCGCGCCGATGTCGCCGCCGGTGACGGGAGCGTCGAGAAACGCGATCCCCTTCGCCTTGAGCGCCTGCCCGACCTTGCGCGCCGTGCCGGGGGCGATCGTGCTCATGTCGATGAAGAGCGCGTTCTTCTCCGCCGCGTGGATCGCGCCGTCCTGGCCGAGCATGACCTCCTCGACGTCGGGCGAGTCGGTGACGATCGAGATCACGATCTCGGCGCCCTTCGCCGCCTCGCGGGGGCTGGCGGCCTGCTTCGCGCCGAGCGCGACGAGCGGCGCCGCCTTCGAGGCGGTGCGGTTGTAGACCGTGACCCTGTGGCCCGCCTCGATGAGCCGCTTCGCCATCGACAGGCCCATGATGCCGAGGCCGATGAATCCGATCGTGCGGGGCATGGCAACCTCCTTGATCAGCCGAGCAGTTTGACTCCGTGGGGGATCAGGTGCGGGATCACGTACGCGTAGAACATCACGATGGAGCCGACGATGGCCGTGAGCGCGATCGAGTGCCAGAGCACCTTGAGCAGGATCGCGCCCTCCTGCCCGTTCAGGTTCGCGGCGGTGGCGGCGACGACGATGGACTGCGCGTCGATCATCTTGCCCATCACGCCGCCCGCGGAGTTCGCGGAGCACATCAGGATGGGGTCGATGCCCAGCTGCTTCGACGTGATCTTCTGGAGGCTGCCGAAGAGCGCGTTCGACGCGGTGTCGCTCCCCGTGAGCGCGACGCCCAGCCAGCCGAGATAGGTGCCGAAGAACGGATAGAGGACCCCCGTGCGGGTGAACGCGAGGCCGAGGATGGCGTCGGTGCCGCTGTAGCGGGTGACGAAGGCGAGGCCGAGCATGGGGACGATGGCCAGGAGCGGCATCAGCATCCGCCTCGAGGTGGAGACGAAGCTCCGGGCGAAATCGCGGGGCTTCTGCCCGAGGACCAGGGCGGTCACGATGCAGGCGAACAGCACGCCCGTCCCGGTGGCTGAGAACCAGGTGAACTTGTAGACCGCCGGCTCCGCCTTCTCATGGGCCTCCACGGGCGGGGTCCGTACGACCTTGTTGTGCAGCCCCGAGAACTCGACGTTCCGGCTGAGCGGGACGGGGCCGATCTTCTGGCTGTCGATCGGCGTCTTCGGGTAGGCGCGCATCACCCCCCAGCCGACGACGAAGGCAAACAGGATGACGAAGGGGAGCCAGGCCGCGCAGACCTGGCCCCGCGTGTACGATTTCGTCTCCACCGCGGCCGCTTCCTTCTCCTCGGGATAGCGCCAGATCGAAGGCGGCTTCCAGAACCTCAGGAAGACCGCGGTGACGAGGAGCGAGATCGCGCCGGCGATGATGTCGACCAGGCCGACGTCGATCTTGTTCGCCCAGACCAGCTGGGTGACCGCGAAGGACAGGCCGCTGACCAGGATGGCCGGCAGGACCTGGAAGGTCTCCTTCCAGCCGACCATCGTGCGGACCAGCCAGAAGGGGACGATGACGGACATGATCGGCAGGATGCGGCCGTTCATGGCGCTGAGGTCGTTGATCGGAAGATCGGTGACCTGGGCGAGCACGCGGATGGGGATGCCGATCGAGCCCCAGGCGACGGGCGCCGTGTTGGCGATCAGGCAGAGGACGGCGGCGGGGAAGGGGCGGAAGCCGAGGCCGACGAGGAGCGCGGCGGAGATCGCGACCGGCGTGCCGAAGCCGGCGGCGCCCTCCATGATCGCGCCGAAGGAGAAGGCGATCATGAGGGCCTGGAGCCGGCGGTCGGCCGTCAGTCCGGCGATGGAGGCCTTCATGATCTCGAACTTCCCGGTGTCGACGGCGATCTGGTAGAGGAACATCGCCGAGAAGACGATCCAGCCGATCGGCAGGAGCCCGTTCGCGGCGCCGAGGAGGAAGGACTGGACCGCCATCCCCCAGGGCATGCCGACGAAGAGGGTGGCGACGAGGATCGCGGCGACGGCGCCGATGGCCGCGGCGCGCGGCGCGCTCTGCTTGAACGCCGTGAGCGCCACGAGGAGCAGGATGACCGGGAGCGCCGCGATCAGCGCGGAGGGCAGCCAGTGCCAGCCGTGCGGTTCGTAGACCTGGCGCCAGAGGTCCGCCGATCCGAGGGAGAGTGGAGTCATGAGAGAGATTACTTATAGAACGCGGGGGGAAGGGGCATCAAGAACTAAGGGGAACCAAATATCGAAAACCGAAAACCGGAAACCGGAAAGAGGTCCCCCCTCCCCCCCGGTGGGGCAACGGGGGATCCCTCTTCATTCGATTTTCGATTCTCGGAATTCGTCTTAGCGGGGCATCGCGTCGCGCAAACCGCCGTCCACGGTGATGACGCTGCCCGTGGTGTAGCGCGAGCGGTCGGAGGCGAGGAAGAGGGCGGCTTCGGCGACCGCCTCGGGCGGGATGGGCCCGATGCCGAGGAGGTTCCGCCGGCGGTACTCCTCGACCTGCTGCTCGGTCGTGATCCCCTTCATCGCGGCGCGGTCCTGGATCATCTTGCGCATCATCGGGGTGTCGACGAAGTCCGCGTTGAAGTAGTTCGCGCGGATGCCGGAGGGCGCGAGCTCCACCGCGAGGTTCCGCGCGAGCGCCGCGACCGCGGCCTTCGAGCTCGCGTAGGCGGCGTTCTCCACCGTCGCGGCGTAGGCGGCCTTCGAGGCGTTGAAGATGATCGCGCCGCCGCCCTGCGCCTTCATGATGCGGACCGCCTCGCGCGAGGCGAGGAAGTAGCCCTTCACGTTCACGTCGAAGTGGCGGTCCCAGGCGTCCTCGGTGATCTTGTCCACCGGGGCTGTCTGGACGATGCCGGCGTTGCAGACCAGGATGTCCACGCCGC
>JACQFK010000287.1 GCA_016200125.1 Planctomycetota bacterium | reverse complement strand
GGCGAGGTCGGGCCGCGCCGGCAGTACACGGGGGAGACGGAGATCGCGGACCAGAACGGGCGCCGGCTCGGCTACGCGGCGCTCTCCACGCTCGAAGGGATGCTGCCGCCGCGGACGAGGCTGGAGTACGCGGGCGTCGTCGAGTCGGGCGCGCCGCTCGCGATCTGGAAGACGGCGGGCCGGCCGGCGTCGGGCGTCCTCGGCGCGCGCCGCGCGGAGATCGAGCTGCCGGTCAAGGACATGCCTTCGGCCGCGGAGCTCGAGGCGGCGCTGAAGGCCTGCGACGACCGGGTGCAGGCGGAGCGGCTCCGGCGGAAGCTGCGCGTGCGGCGGATCGTGGGGGAGGGGAGGTCGGCGAAGGTCCCGCTCTGGGCCTGGCGGGTGGGGGACGGCTATTTCGTCGGCCAGCCGAACGAGGCCTACACGCTGCTCCAGACCGAGCTCCGCCGCGCCTTTCCGAAGAGCGCGGTGACCGTGCTCAACCTCGTGAACGGCAGCATCGGCTATCTCGCGAGGGCGGAGCTGCACGACCAGGATATCTACCAGGTCTGGCAGAGCCCCTTCGATCGCGGCTGCCTCGAGCGCGTCGTCGCCGGCGCGGCATCCACGCTGCGGGAGCTGGGGGCGGAATGAGCGACCGCCCCACGAACGTCCGCTGGCGCATCGTCGGCCTGCTCCTCGCCTACGCCGCGCTCGTCCACTTCAACCGCATCAGCATCGCGGTGGCGGGGTCCGAGCGGCTCATGGAGCAGTTCAACATCAGCGAGCGGCTGATGGGCGTGCTGAGCTCGGCCTATCTCCTGACCTACACGCTCCTGATGACCCCGGGAGGCTGGTTTATCGACCGCTTCGGGGCGCGCGCCTCGCTCCTGCTGGTGGGATTCGGCTCGGCGCTCTGCGTCGGCCTCTGCGGGGGCGCCGGCTTCACGATCGCTTCGGCGGCGCTCATGGTTCCCGCGCTCATCTCCATCCGCCTCGTCATGGGCGTCACGAACACGCCCTTCCATCCGGCGGCGGCCCATGCGGTGGCGAAGTGGATCCCCGGGCCCCAGCGGGCGGCGGCGAACGGCTACGTCAACGCCGCGGCGCTCGTGGGCATCTCGTCGACCTACTACCTGTTCGGCTTCATGATGGACCGGCTGGGCTGGCCGGCGGCCTTCGTGACCGCGGCCGCCGTCACGGGACTGGTGGCGGCGGCCTGGTGGGCCTATGCGGCGAGCAGTCCGGCCGAGCATCGGGGCGTGAACGACGCGGAGCGGCGGCTGATCGCGGTCGATGCCTCGGGGAAGATCGCCGCGGCGCGCATCTCCCTCGTCGCCCCCTGGCGCAAGCGGAGCGTGATGCTGCTCACGCTGAGCTACGCGGCGGTCGGCTACTTCCAGTACATGTTCTTCTACTGGATGCAGTACTACTTCGACAAGGTGCTCGGCGCCGGGAAGTCGGACAGCCGCCTCTACGCGACGATCCCGGCGGTCGCGATGGCGCTCGGCATGGCCGCGGGCGGCTGGCTCACGGACCGCGCGCAGACGGGCTGGGGGCTGCGGCGGGGCCGCGCCGGCGTCGTCGTGGCGGGCATGATCGCGAGCGCCGCGCTCCTGGGGGCGGGGGTGCTCTGCAAGAACACGGCCTGGATCGTGACCTATTTCTCGCTGGCGCTGGCGGCGCTGGGGGCCTGCGAAGGGGCCTTCTGGACCACCGCGACCGATCTCGGGGGCGACCGCAGCGGCCTGGCCGCCGGCATCGTCAACACCGGCGGCAACGCGGGCGGCGCCCTCGCGCCCATCCTGACGCCGATCGCGAGCGAGCACTTCGGCTGGAAGGGCGCCATCGCCCTCGCCTGCGTCTACTGCTTCCTGGGAGCGCTCTTCTGGATCTGGATCGATCCCGACGAGGGCTTCGAAAAACCCGGCCTTTCTTCGCCTCCCGCCGAAAGTCTGCGAGACGGCGTCTCGCCGACGGCCGTATCATAGGCGAGCGGGAAGTCACATCTGGAGATCCGGAGTGGACGTTTCCACGCGCCGGTCCTTCCTCAAGGTCGGCGGCCTCGGCGGGCTCGGCCTCTTCTATTCCGACTGGATGCGGGCCGCTTCCGCCCGCGCCCCCCGGAAGGCCAAGGCCAAGTCCGTCATCATGGTCTTCAATTGCGGCGGCCCCAGCCACATCGACCTCTGGGACCCCAAGCCGGAAGCCCCGGAGGACGTCCGCGGCACGTTCCGCCCGATCAAGACCAACGTCTCCGGCATCCGCGTCACCGAGCTGCTCCCCCGCGTGGCGAAGCTGGCGGACAAGTACTCGATCATCCGCAGCGTCCATCACCGCCACCAGGGGCACAACTCCGCGATGTACTGGTCGATCGTCGGCCGCCCCTATCCCATCGACAGCACCCTGATCAATCCCAGCCGCACCGACCTGCCCAGCCTGGGCACGCTGGTGGGCTGGCTCGCGCAGCGCGACCACTTCAGCGGCTCGATCCCGCCCTACGTGATCACGCCCGAGCCGCACTGCGACAGCACCCGCTACATCACCCCGGGGCAGTACGGCGGCTGCCTGGGGGCGAAATTCGATCCCTTCGTGCTCAACGGCGACCCCAATCGGGCCGATTTCGAGATCAAGGACGTCAACCTCGTGGGCGGCGTGCCGGTGAAGCGGCTCGAGGAGCGCCAGTCCCTCCTGAGGGAGCTCGACGGCAGCGCCCTGCGGATCGACACCGCGGCCGCGCGCGAGTTCGAGATCTGCCAGGCGAAGGCGATGTCGATCGTGGCCTCCGGCGAGATGCAGCGGGCCTTCGACCTCTCGCGCGAGCCGGAGAAGGTCCGCGAGCGCTACGGCCGCCACACCTGGGGCCAGTCGCACCTGCTCTCGCGCCGCCTGGTCGAGGCCGGCGTCCCCTTCGTCACGACCGTCAACGGCCAGAGCATCATCTGGGACACGCACCTCGACAACTTCAACCGCATGAAGGACAGGCTCGTGCCGCCGATGGAGCAGGCCTTCTCGGCGCTGATCGAGGACCTCTCGCAGCGCGGCCTGCTCGAGACCACGCTCGTGATCTGGATGGGCGACTTCGGCCGCACGCCGCACATCAACAAGGACGCGGGGCGCGACCACTGGCCGTCCTGCTACTCGGTGGTGATGGCCGGCGGCGGCATCAGGGGCGGGCAGGTCATCGGCGAATCGGACGCGATCGGCGGCCAGCCCGCCTCGCAGCCGGTGACGCCCGCCGACATCCACGCCACGGTGCTCACGGCGCTCGGCTACGATCCGCACGGACTGACGTTCATGACGGCGGACGGCCGTCCCCAGCCTCTCTCCGAGGGCGAGGTCATCAAGGGCCTTCTTTAGCACCCCCCAGCCCCAGATCCCACAAACGTAACTGGGTTGTTTGTGGGATGGATTCCGGCATAGATTGGCACGCGACTTGCCTTGGAATCCCACAAACGACACGGTTACGTTTGTGGGGTCACTTCTTCACTTCTTCGGCGGGAGGGGATCCAGGTGCTTCTTGAGCTCGTCGGCCTCGAGCGCGACGGGCGCGCCGCCTGCCGGGATCTCCAGGCCCGCCGACCAGAGGATGCCGTTGATCACGAAGCGGCGCATCCCCTCGAGCCCCCAGGATTCGTGCAGGTGGCAGCCCGTGAACACGAACGAACGGCCGCCGTCGGGCCTCAGGTAGGCCCAGCTCACAATGTCCTCCGTGTCCTTGAGCGCGGTCTTCGGCGGGCTCGTGCGCAGGAGCGGCGTGATCCCCTTCAGGCCCTCGACGAACTTCAGCTTGTAGATGAAGCCGTCGTTCTCCTTGAAGGGCGCGACGCCGCGGGTGATCGGATGCTCGACGAACTGGTTGAACTCGCCGTCCCAGTGGCCGCGGGCGCCCGCGCCGGGGACCCAGACGCCGCCGATCAGCGGCAGGATCCGCTCCGTGTGGGTCTTGGGGTAATCGATGATCTGGTGGAGGTGGACGATGCCGACGCCGCGCGCCGCGAGCTTCTCGATGAGCTGCAGCTTCTAGGGCGCGAGGATCGGCTGCTTGCCGCCGCCGTCCATGTAGAACACGATCGTCTTCGCCCCTTCGAGGAGGCGCTCGTTCTTCGGCCAGCCTTCCGCCGCGAGCACCGGGGCGACGCCGGGGGTCTGCTTGAGCAGCTTCGTCAGCAGGGCCGAACCGGCGAAGTACTCATGTTCGCCCTTGCCCTTGCTGAAGCCGCCGGCGATGACGACGATCTTCGCGGCCGACGCGTCGGTTGGTTCGACTTCCAGCGGGACGTCCGAGCGGTCCTGGGGGGCGCCGAGGAGCGCGAGGAACAGCGCGAGGTGTTTCATGCGACTATAAGCGGGGGCGGCCCGGATATTACGGGCCGATGCAATAAAGGATCTCGCCCCCGCGGAGGAACAGGTGGGGGCCGGCGAAGGCGGGAGAGGCGCCGGAACCCTCCGGCAGGTTGTTCTTAAGGAGCTGCTTGAACTCCCGGCCGGGCTCGATCACCAGCATCTCCCCCTGGTCGTTGCCCAGGAAAAGATGCCTGCCCGCCAGCGCGAGGCTCGGATAGAGATTGGGCGACAGGTCCAGGCTCTTCTCGAGGAGCACCTCGCCCGTCGCCGCGTTCAGCACACGGTACTCCGCGGAGCCGCTCGGGACGACGAACAGCATCCCGTCCTTCAGGACCGGCGAGGCGATCACGTCTCCGGGAAGCTCCTGCTCCCAGAGCTTCTCGGCCTTGAGCTTCCCGTCGGCGAGCGACAGCTTCACCGCGCTGCAGCGGCGATAGGCGAAGAAGACCACGCCGCCCTGGACGACCGGCGTGGGCGCCTGGTCGCCGCCCAGCCCCTCGGCGATGTTGACGGCCAGCAGCGCGCCGTCGGAGACACGGACGACCGTCCCCTTGGCGCTGACGGCCAGCAGGGTTCCGCCGAGCGAGAAGATCGCCGGCGTGCCGTAGTGGGCCTCGCCCTCGGCGGCGGTCCACAAGATGCGCCCCGTCGCCGCGTCGAGCGCGCGGAGGCGGGTGGAATCGACGAGGAGCTTGTCGCCGACGAGGACCGGGGAGGCGCTCGGGCCGTAGGTCAGCGGCGCGGGCTCGACCTGCTGGACCCAGGTGCGCGTTCCGTCGATCGAGTAGCACGCGATGGCGCCGTTGCACAGCGAGAGGTAGATGTTCCGGCCGTCGGTCACCGGCGTCGGCCGGACGTATTCCTTGGTGCCGGGCGCTGCGCCCCCTTTGCTGCGGAAGTCCAGGTCGGCCTTCCAGAGGAGCTTGCCGTCGGCTCGGCCGAGACACAGGAGCGTGCCGGGCTCGGAGAGGACGATGACCTTGTCGCCGGCGACGACCGGGCTGGCGTGGCCCTTGCCGACGGCCGCCTCCCACTTGATGTTCTTCTTCTCGTTCCACTCGGTGGGCGGCGACGCCTCGGGGAAGAGGCCCGTGCCGTTCCGCCTCCATCCATACTGCGTGGCCGGCACCAGCTCCGGATCGGGCGTCGTCGGGGCGAGGGGAGCGGACAGCGGAGCGGAAACTTTCGGAGCGGGAACTTCCTTCGCGGCCGTCGTCGACAACGACGGGCTCTTTCCCGCATTCACGGCGTAGAGATGGCCCTCTCCGCGGATGTACATCCGGCTGCCGTCGAACACCGGATTGGAGACGAAGCGCTCCTGCCGCTCGCCCCAGTGACCCACGGAGACGAGGCTTTCGATCTTGTTCTTGGCGACCTGCTTGAAGACGCGCCCCGGCTCGATCACGACCGCGCCGCCGTTGTTCCCGAAGAAGTAGAGGTGCCTGCCCGCCAGCGCGGGGCTGACGCCGCAACCGCGGGCGGGGCCTTCGTTGGCGGTCTGGAAATGATCGACGTCGAGCATCCTCTGGTAGACGACTTTCGCCTCGTTGAGGTCGACGACCGTGAGGACGCCCGAGTTGTTGAAGAGGTACGCGAGGCCGTCCACGACCACGGGGGAGGCCATGTACCAGGGCAGGTAGTAGCGGGGCTGCGTCGGCGTGTCGATCGAAACGGACTGGGTGCTCACCTTGAGCGGATCTCCGGCCGCGGCCGGCAGCGTGTGGATGAAGAGCATGCCGCCGGTGTTCGCCAGCAGCACCCGGTTGCCTTCGACCACCGGGGAACTGACCGCCTGCTGGCCCATCGGTCCATGGGTGAACAGGATCTTGCCTTCCGCGGCTCGCAGCATCGTCCCGTTGCCGAGGACGATGAGGGGCAGGCCGCCCACGACGACCTTGGTGGGCGTGCCGTGGAAGAAGCCCCCGGGGTTGGCGCCCTCGTGCTTCACGAGCGGGAGCTGCCAGGCGAGCGCTCCGGTCTTCGCGTCGAAGGCCAGGACGTCGCGCATGAAGACGACGATCTTCCCGTCGACGAGGAGCGGCGACGAGGAGAACCCGTGTTCGACCGCGGGAAAGTTGTCCACGCGGATCCAGCGGCGCTTGCCGTCGAGGTCGTAGCAGGCGGTGACGCCGCTGCCGAGCCAGAGGTAGAGGGACTTGCCGTCGCTGACGGGCGTGTAGCCCGAGAAGCCGACGTCGGGCGTCTCGTACTTCTTGTAGCGGACGGGATCGATCTCGAGCATCTTCGCGGAGAGCGCGGCTTCGGTCGCGACCTTCTCCTCGAGCTTCCTGCCGGGGAGGGGTCCGGCCGGGAGCAGCGCATTGATCTCGGCCAGCTTGCGGGCGATCGTCTCGGCCTCCGCGTAGGCGGGCTTCTTCTTGTCCGCGTCGGCGGCCGCGTCGAAGTAGCTGTTCGTCCGGACCCAGAGGACCTTGCCGTCGGTCTTGTCGAGGCAGATGAGGTCGTGGGGTTCGCTCAGGAGATAGAGGCGGTTGCCGACGATGACCGGAGCTCCGACGCCGGTGCCTCCGCCGTAGAAGCCGCCCTGGACGCCCGGCAGCGCCGCGGTCCAGGCGAAGCCCGTCTCCTCAAACTCCGCGGGGGCCCGGGCGGTGAGGATGAAGCTGCAGGCCCAGGTGGCGTCCGGGGGAGGGGTCCGGTGGGGAGCGACCTTGATGAAGATCCGGTTCCATCCTTTCGCGAGGTCGATGTTGGTCCGGCCGTAGCCCGCGGTGAGGGGCTTGCCGTTGAGGACGAGCTTGAAGCCGGCGATGGTCGTCGCGCTCAGCCGGAAGGGGCCGCCGGTCTCGGAGTACACGTGGGTGACGGCGCAGCCGATGCCGTTGTCGGACTTGCCGAGCACCGCATTGAAGTCCATCCAGGCGCTGTCGAAGCGGACCTTCTTCCAGACCGCGCTGCCGGCCTTCTCGTTCTCGGCCGGCGCGAGCTCGTTTTCGTTGGGCAGGATCTCCTTGTCGACCTTGAAGCCTTCGGGGGCGGGGTGGAGGACCAGCCACTCGCGGATGACGCCGTCGGCCATCGGCGCGCCGGCGTCGGAGGCCTTGGGCTTGGCGGCATGGTAGCGAAGGGCGCGGACGGCCTTGCTGACGCGGCCCCAGGTCGTCGGCGGGGCGGCCGCGGGATAGCGGCCGGTTCCGTCGCCGCGCCAGCCCGAGGGCGCGGCGGTCTTGTCCTGTCCCCCGGCGGGGGCGCCGAGGACGAGGACGAGCAGCAGAGCCGGGATCCAGCGGGTCATGTATAGGTAAGTGACCTCCGCAGGTCCGGATCGATGCGGAAATCGGAGGGGTCCGGCTCCGGCGTTCCGCATGAAAGTACATGCCATATGTTTATGTTGTATACTAAATGCAACCGTCGGTGAGGGGCGGCGGGCGCAGGTCCGGACGAGGCTGGAAAGGGACGTGGCGCGATGGGCGAGGCTCGGAAGTCCTCCAAGGCGGGAACCGCGGAGAAGATCTACGACCGGCTGACCGTGCTGGTCATGAACCACGAGCTGCTGCTGACCGGGACCTACGGTCCGCTGACGCCGGAGCAGCAGAAGATCCTGGGCGAGATGGTCGAGCGGTCCAAGGAGGTCGCCACGCTGATGCGGGAGCTGCTCGACCCCTGATCAGGCCTACTCTCCGACGGCCACCACATGGCCGCGGGTGCGGTAGTAGAGGACGTTCTCGGAGACGGCGGCCGAGGACATGACGATCTCCCCGAAGCGGTTCAGGGCGAGCGCCTCGTAACGCGGCCCGGCCTGGACGACGAAAACCTCCCCCTCCTCGCTGGCCAGGTAGATCTTCCCGCCCGCCGCGACCGGCGACGACGTGAACCCGGTCTGTCCGGACCCCAGCCGCTGCGTGTACTGCGGCTGGCCGGTCCGGGCGTCATACACCTTAAGTACGCCGCGGTCCGAACAGCTGTAGATCAGGTCGCCGACGACGATCGGCGTCTGCATGTAGGCGCCGTTGCGCGGCTCGCTCCAGGCGACGCCGGCGTTGCGCGTCTCCCCGGCCTTGAGTGAGAGGTCTCCCGAGGCTTCGGGCCGGATCGCGTAGAGGGGCGCCCCGCTCCCGTGCGCGTTCGTGACGAAGATGAGGTTGTGGGCGAAGACCGGCGCGGGAGTGGGGATGTCGCTGGACGACGGTCGGCGTGGCCCAGCTCTGATCGGAGACGCCCTCGCGATCGGCCCGCCACAGTTCCTTGCCGTCCTGGACCGAGAGGACGGCGAGGAAGGATTTCTTCTTCTGGTCGCACTGGAGGACGATCTTGCCGTCGAACAGTACCGGCGAGCTCGCGTGGCCCCACTGCAGCTCCGTCTTGCTCGGGCCGGAATCGAGAACGCCCAGGTCCTTCTTCCACAGCAGTCCGCCCTGGAAATCGTAGGCGTAGAGCCCCTCCGAGCCGAAGAACGCGATCACCCGCGTGCCGTCGGTCGCGAGGGTCGTGTTGGCGTGGGTGGCCTTGGGATGCCGCCGCGCGCGCGGCGTTCCCTGACGGGCGGTCTTCTCCCAGAGCAGCTTGCCCGTGGCCTTCTCGAGGCAGGTGACGGTCCAGCGCTGCTCGGTGTCGTCGTCCGCGGAATCGCCCGAGCCGTAGAGTCCGACCTTCAGGGGCGCCTCGCCGTCGCTGCGGACGGCGCCCGCGACGAAGAGCCGGTCGCCCCAGATCACGGGCGAGGAATGGCTCAGCCCGGGGATCGCCGTCTTCCAGCGGATGTTCTGCAGCGGCCCGGCCTTGGGATCGGCGTTCCAGGTGACCGGCGTTTTCGCGACGGCGACGCCGCCCGCCGCCTCGCCGCGGAACGACGGCCAGTTCACCGTCGGCGTATCGTCGACCGCCGCGGCCAGGGCGAGGAGCAGGAGGAGCTTCATGGCCATGATTATAGCGATGGGGCTTGCCCCGAGTCCCGCTCCGCTGGTAGAGTTCGAGGCACACGACCATGCCGGCCATCTCCGAAATCGCCCGGGGACTGAGCTTTCCTCCCGGACCCCGCCTCCGTTCGGGCGGAGCCAATTTCAGCATCTACTCCAAGTTCGCCGAATCGATGGAGCTCCTCCTGTTCCCGGATGCCGAGGCGGCCGCTCCCTCGCGTGTGATCCCGCTGACGGCCCCGATCCACCGGACCTACCATTACTGGCACGCCTTCGTGCCGGGCATCAGGCACGGCCAGGTCTACGGCTGGCGCGCGAAGGGGCCCTTCGATCCGGACCGGGGACTCCGCTTCGATCCGGAGAAGCTGCTGCTGGATCCCTACGCCCGCGCCGTCGCGGTCCCCCAGGGCTATTCGCGGGACGCCGCCTGCCGGCCCGGAGACACGACGGCCACGGCCATGAAGAGCGTGATCGCCGATCTCCGGCTCTACGATTGGGAAGGCGACCAGGCCCCGAGGCGCGCGTTCTCCCGCACCGTGATCTACGAGATGCACGTCCGGGGCTTCACGCGGCATCCCAGTTCGGGGCTCCCGGAGGGGCTCCGCGGCACCTACCGGGGCCTCATCGAGAAGATCCCCTATCTCAAGTCGCTCGGCATCACCGCGGTCGAGCTCCTGCCCATCTTCCAGTTCGACCCCCAGGACGCGCCCCCGGGCCACCGCAACTACTGGGGTTATGCCCCGGTCTCCTTCTTCGCCCCTCACGCCGCCTACAGCTCGCGGAAGGATTCGCTCGGCGCGCTCGACGAGTTCAGGGACATGGTGAAGGCGCTGCATCGGGCGGGGATCGAGGTGATCCTGGACGTCGTCTTCAACCACACGGCCGAAGGGAGCGAGCAGGGGCCGACCCTCTCCCTGCGCGGACTGGCGAACGACGCCTACTACATCCTGTCGGACAACCCGCGAAACTATGCGAACTACAGCGGCTGCGGGAACACGCTCAACACCAACCAGACCATCACCCGGCATCTCATCCTGAACAGCCTCCGTCACTGGATGGAGACCATGCACGTGGACGGCTTCCGCTTCGACCTGGCGTCGATCCTCTCCCGGGACGAGAAGGGCCGCGTGCTGGACAATCCTCCCCTCCTCTGGGACATCGAGACGGACCCCGTCCTCTGCAACGCGAAGATCATCGCGGAAGCCTGGGACGCCGGCGGCCTCTACCAGCTGGGGCACTTCGTGGGGGACAGCTGGAAGGAATGGAACGGGGTCTTCCGGGACGACGTCCGGCGCTTCCTCAAGGGCGACGGGGGCCTGATCTCGAAGATTCCCGCCCGGCTCCTGGGGAGCCCCGACCTTTTCGCCTACGAGAACCGCGAGCCCGAGCAGAGCGTCAACTTCGTCACCTGCCACGACGGCTTCACCCTGAACGACCTGGTGTCCTACGACGGCAAGCACAACGACGCGAACGGCGAGGGCAATCGCGACGGCAGCGACGACAACCACAGCTGGAACTGCGGGGCAGAGGGCCCGTCGAACGATCCGGCGGTCGAGGCGCTGCGGGAGCGGCAGATCCGCAACTTCCTCACGCTGCTCTTCTTCTCGGTCGGGACGCCCATGATCCAGATGGGCGACGAGGTCCGCCGGACGCAGGGAGGCAACAACAACGCCTACTCTCAGGACAACGAGACGAGCTGGCTGGACTGGAGTCTCGTGGAGAAGGAGGCGGGGCTCCTGCGCTTCGTGCAGACGCTGGTCCGGCACCGCCTGCGGGGCAACGCCCGGAAGGTGGAGGACATCTCGCTCAACCAGCTGCTCCGGGAGACCCTCTACCAGTGGCACGGCGTGCGCCTGAACGAACCCGACTGGAGCGACGCCTCGCACGCGCTCGCCTTCACGGTGCCGCTCCAGCGGGGCCGGGTGCGCGTGCACGGCATGATCAACGCCCACTGGGAGCCGCTCGACTTCGAGCTGCCCGCGCCCGGCGCCGGCCCCTGGAAGCGCTGGATCGACACCTCGCTCCCTTCGCCCGGCGACATCGTGGACTACGCCGGCGCCCCGCTGATCCCGGGCGGGCCCTACCGCGTCCAGCCCCGCTCGATCGCCTTCGTCGTCTCGGCCCTGTCGGCCTGAATCTCCCCTTGCTTGGATTTCGACCGCTGGAGGCTCCTTCGTCGGTATCGCCAGGATTCCTGCACTCCGGTGTGGACTCGATGCTATCATCGTGCGATCAAGGAGGAACTATGGGCGCAACCCTCACGCCAAAGACGAACGGGCCGATCCGGATCGAAGGGGACTTCAAGCTGGTCGACATGACGGGGACGGAGTTCGATCTGGGGGGGCGCACGGCGATTTCGCTCTGCCGCTGCGGGCACTCCGCGAACAAGCCCTTCTGTGACGGCGCTCACGGGAAGGCCGGCTTCCAGTCCGACTGTCCTGCGCGCGCGCTGCCGCCGCCGGCTCCGAAACCCCCGGCCCCCTAGCCGCTTCTCCGGTCCGGGAGACTCTCGGCTGCCTCGTGCCGCGCCTTTGGCAGCGGCAGGGGCGCAGCAGTCCCCGTCAAGCCGTCAACATCGTCCTAGTCCAGCTTCGCCGCCTCGGCGAAGCGCGCGACCACGAGCGTCGCGTCGTCCTGAGCCTTCATCTCCCGGGCCGAGTCGAGCAGACCCTTGCAGAGGTCCTCCGAAGAGCCTCCCTTCGAGAGGAGACGGCGGATCGTCTCGTCGGTCAGCGGATCGGAAAGGCCGTCCGTGCAGAGCAGCAGGACATCGTCGCCTCGAAGATCCTGGATGTGGACGTCCGGATGAACCTCGGAATCCCGACCCGGGTCTTTTCCTCCGAGGGTGTTCCAGACCACATGCTTCCACCTGGAACGCTCCGCCTTCTTTGAGTCGAGGACCCCCGCGTTCACGAGGTACTGGGCATAGGTATGGTCCTGGGTGAGCCGGCGGAGCGAGCCCCCGCGAAAGAGATAAGCCCTCGAATCGCCCAGGTGGAAGAGGAAGAGTCGTGGCCAGAGGACGACGGCGGCCGTCAGGGTCGTCCCCATGCCCCGATACTCCGGGTGGTGTCTCACCTCTTCGGCGAGGACCGCCTGGCATCGTCTCAGACCCCTGCGGAGCGTCTCGACGATCTCGCTGTCCGGACGTCCAGCTCGAAGCAAGGTGGAGAATTCCTCCTTGATGAACGCCTTGAGCGTGCCGACGACGAGCAGGCTGGCCTGCTCTCCTGCCGGAGCGCCCCCGACCCCGTCTGCGACCCCGAACAGGTAGCCTGTCTTATCGGTGACGCGCGTGGAAACGGCGTCGTCGGGTAGAGCATGCCATTCGGTAGAGGGCTTCAGCATGAACGACAGGGTGAAAAATCTGTCCTGGTTGATCTTGCGCAGCCGGCCGATCCGGCTGTCCCCGTGACAGTCGAGAAGAGCGCCCTCCGGGAAAGTCGCCTTGAGCGGCCCCGGATCGCTTCCGCCCTGGGAACGCAGGTTCTTCCACATCAATCACCTTTGGGTTTGCCGTCCCTATCCGCCTATTCCGGCAGCGATGGGAGATAGCAACCCCACTGATTGCAAGGCTGAGTTCCACGTAAACGGCACTACAGAAGGGAAGTCTGGGTTGTTGCCAAATAGCTTAGGGGACGCTGGGACGGAGTTTGCGCAAGTCAAGTTAGCTGACGCCTATTTCAGTGTGTTGGAGCCAATCCTAACAACTGAAGCAAACAATCGGTGCAAGGTCATGGCTGAAAGTAGTGGCAGAGACTGCAAGACGGCCAAGTTGGTTCCACAATGGTCAAAATATGTGACTCTGCATCATGAATCCAACGATCCATTAAAGATGCATGGCCAGGATGGTGAAGCAGGTAGCTTCAGGATCGTCGCAAAAGTGGCGATGGTGGGAAGATTCAAGTGCACGTGCGGTGATGAAAAGAAAGACCGTGAACAAGAAAGAGCCAGAGATCTGAAAAGGGTTGCAGAGAAGGAAGCGGAGGAGAGGCGGGCAAGGGAGGCGGCCGACCATTTGAAGTCAGGTGGATACGTCTCTCCTGACCTGCTTGGCGATATCGTCAGGGACATTGGAAGAGGACTCAGGGGCTTACTTGACCATATTCCTAATCCAAATGACTTTTTGCCCGGATTGCCAGTACCTGGGCGTGGCTACAAGCCTGGCTTCTAATCATGGCTGTGGAGGTTGCACTGATGGCCACTAGACGAGGTATTTGATTATTGGGGTTTGATACAATAGTGCTGGAAAGGTATATACGAAGTGGTCAAGAACTGGCCTCCAGAAATCGTTAAACATCTCCGGCCGCGGTTCGAAGCGTTCCTGAGGAGGACGTACTTTGAAGTCGTCAAAAGGAGGCCGGTGATTGAGCTTCAACCGACCACGACTTGGATTGGAGATTACGTTGGTTGCTTCTGCACCGCCCATTTCATAGTTTCGCTTGGTGACCACAAAGGCACGGGACGGAAACTCGATCTTTCTTGGCGGACGGATCATGAGCCGTCCGGTGCATTTACCTTCACAGCAGTGGCGGAACTCCAGCTCCAGAAAGGACCTATCCGGAAGATCTCCGAATTTACGATTCATGATTCCGGTCTTTTCGATGAACTTCGGCGGCAGCTTCCTCCAGAGGTAGATCGGCTTGATAGCCTTATGCGAGATCTAATCGCCGTAGTGGAAGACGACTTACCGGAGCTGCCACATAACTTTGAAGAAATCCAGCCTTCTGACAACACAGGGAGAACCGGTTATCGGGAAATGCTTCGTTCAGCAGAACACCTCATGAGTTCGGAACGTTGCGATGAAGCCATGGAATTGCTGCTGCCAGTTCTCCAATCCGTGCATCCTACTGACGAGAACTTGACAAAACTAGAATTTGCCCGACGCGCATCTATCATGCTTGCGCAAATGGCAACAGCATCAGCCGGTGCACTCCGCGGCTGGCAAACCTTCTTCTTCATCAAGGCTCTTGAATACTCATCGGCACTACTTCTCAAAAGTCCGAAGGATTTAGCAGCTCTGGTCGACCGGGGGATGCTGCGAGACATGCTTTGGGATTATGAGGGGGCGGTGAAGGATTGTACTGCAGCATTGGCGATTGATGACCGTCTCGCGGTCGTCTTTCGAAGGAGAGCGAACTTAAAAAGCAGGCTCGGTGAACAACAATCCGCCATCGAGGATTACACTAGGACGATCGAATTGTCTGGTGAAGACGAGTCCGCTTTCTATGGCCGAGCACAAGTCTTTCGAGATCTTGCGCTGGATGACCCCGCCCATCGCATTGAGTATTTGCGTAGAGCGGTTTCGGACTTTTCTTCCAGCCTACACCGATCGCATCCTGGCACTCCTAGCCACGACTTTGCTCGTAGGGCCCTTCGGACTACTGAACAAGAATTGCACAAAAGCCCGAGCTAACTAGTGGTCCGTCAACCTTCGATCCTTGGGTAGACCCTGCATAGCCTTTCGCGGGCGCGGTCGATCGTAAAGCGCCAGCGGACTTGGAGTCCCTCTCTGTTGCGCTTCTTCATCCAAGCCTCGACTTGCGAGCGCATCTCCGGAAGGGTGGCGATCCGTCGATCCAGGCATTGACGAGTGAGGGTGCTGAGTTCGTTCTCCGCGATGTTGTCAACGCCGCTGGTCCCTTTTTGAAGTCGGCCGGTGGTCCCATTGTTGGCGGCGCCGGGAAAAGGGGCCAGTTCTGGCGGCGTGAATGGGGCCAGTGAAGGTCGGGGTGTAATGCGAAACGGCCGCCGACCGAAGCTTGGCTCGGAGCTTCGGATGCGCGCGCCGCGGTTCGATATTGCGAGGCGAACTCCATCGAGCAGGCCGGCCCCGGAGCGGAGGTGCGCACGGCGATCTCCCCGGCGGCGCGAGCCGATCTGCTCGCCAATACCTTGTCAACGTCGGTGGTCCCCTGGGTGTCATCCCCTCGATATTCCTTCCTACTTTCGCGCATCTAAATGTGCTCAAAGTCCTCCGCTGACGGACGTAGAAATACCCCTTTGGCGAAGATTGAAATCGGTCTAAGACTCGGCCAAACCCGTCTTTAGCTGACGTCTTCCTCGAGGATCCTCCGGGCCAGGTCCGGCCCGAGAGCATCCAGGGCGCGTTGATCGGCCGGGTCGAGTTCGGGCTCCGGCCCTGACAGGACCGGAGCTCCCTGCGTCAAGCCCTCGAGGAACGCCAGAACGATCAGGGCATCGAAGGCCCGGTCGTCCTCCCCAATTCCATTCAGCGGCATCACCACCCCAGTCCTCCTTCGAATCTAAACCTGTCGTACTTTGAGCAAGTCGCCGATCTTCCGACGCGCCTCCTGGAGCGCCCGCTTCACGGAAGCTCTGGTCTCCTCGAGCCCCGTCACCACCGACACGCGCTGGCGGAGCGCCTCCATGTCTTCTGTTGCGGGGAAATGGTCCACGAAGGCCTGGATCACGGTCCTCTGGCGGTCGGGCAGGGTGCCCACCGCCTGGCGGACCCGGTCGAAGAGCTGGTTTCGCTCCTCTTCGTCCATGCGCTCGAGGATGTCCCCGTCGGTCGTCCCGCTCATCCTTCCTTTGACCCGCTCCAGCAGGCCCTGGTAACGATCCCTCCGACGGATACATTCGAGGGCCCGGCGAATGAAGATGGTCCAGAGCCAGGGACAAAGCTCCCGTTCAGGGTCGATTTCGCGGGCTCGAACGGCCTTGAGAAGATCTCTCAGCGTCTCCTGCCAGGCGTCGGCGAGGTCTTCGGGTCGGAGCAGCTTCCCGAGCCGGTCTCTGAGCCCCTTGACGAAGCGCTTCCGGAGGTGGGTGTCGACCTGGGCGAAGGCCTCGGCCAGGTCAGCCTCCTCGCCGACCAGGAGTTCGCGGACCTCTTTGTCCACGAAGGCTTGGGTGAGCTCCATCTGTTCCTCCTCACTCCACGGGTCATCATGCTCTCCAGCCTCCCTTCCTTGCCCATCTATAAGAAGATTCGTTCGAGAGATGCTCGGGAACCATGAAAAGTGAAAGGCGAACGAAAGTTCTTCGGATCTCTGGGTCTCCATGTCCCGGCGACTTCTGCGCTAAAGGGTAGAAAGGGGCGGAGAGGGAGTGTCTTGAATATGAGACATATACCATGTATTCTAG
>JACQFK010000285.1 GCA_016200125.1 Planctomycetota bacterium | reverse complement strand
GTCCCAGGTCCCGTTGCCCGTGTTCACGCGGATCATGTCGAGGAGGACGTCGTCGGGGAGGCGGGTCTGGGGCTCGGAAAGAGTCGTCACCACGATGCCCGATTTCTTGCTCGCGGGGCTCGTCAGCTCGACGATGGGCCCGTCGAAGTCCTGGATCTTGACCTGGAGGGCGCGAACGTCGAACATCTTCATCGTCGTGGTGTCCTGGAGCTCGTCCTTGGGGACGATGACGATCGCGCCGTCCCGGTAGGTGGCGGTGAGGCCGCGGGTGGCCAGCAGGAGCCGGAGGACCGACTTCACGCTGAGGTCCTTCACCTTGAGCCGGATCTTCGACTCGCCGTCCTTCTCCATCGCCTTGGGGAGGATGACGAGATTGAGCCCGGTGACGTCGCGGAGGTAGTCCACGGCCTCCGGGAGCCGGACGTCCTCGAAGTCGACCGTGACCTTCATCGTCTCGAGCTTGCGGACCGAATCCTCGCGCGTGTCCCCCGCCCATGCCGCCAGGGCCATCGCCAGCAGCGCCGTCGTCGTCTTCATCGCGTCCTCCATTCAATCGTCCGGAGATACGATGACGGAGAGGCGGCATGGTAAATCGGAATCCGACGGCGGCGCTATTTCGCCGAGAGAACCTGGATGCGGAGCAGCGCTCCGCGGGACTCGGCTTCGCTCCCGATCGGGTAGACCGACGTGAGGATCCTCCGGTCGCGGACGACGATCGAGGAGTCGACCGCCTTCCGCGACGCGAGCGCCTGCATGACGCGCTTCGGCGTCTCGGGGTCGAAGGCGCCGAAGTCGACGCTGTCGATGGGCTTGTGGAGCGATTCCTTGAACTTCTCGCCGAGAAGCTGGGGCGCCGTTCGGTTGTAGAGGATGACGCGACCGTCGCGGTTGACGCCGATCATCGCCGAGGAGTCGTTCTCGAAGATCTCCTGGTAGAGGCGCAGCGAGGCCATCCAGAGCGCGAGCTTCGTGTTGCGGGCCTCGAGCTCGCGTACCGCGTCCTCGAGCTGATCCTTCTTCTCCTCGAGCCGCGCGGCGTACTGCTCCAGCTGGAAATCCTTGTGCTCGATGAGCTTTAGCACCGAGCTGCCGGTGCCCGAGTGGCCCTCCCCCTGGGGAGCCAGCTTGCGGATCTTCTCCTCGAGCTCGAACAGCCTCTGCTTGAGACGCTGGTTCTCCTGGATCAGCTGCCGGACCGCGGTCTGTTCCTGATCGGCTGCCATGACTTCTACCCCCGGGCGTAGAACGTGACGACCGTGTCCCCGTATTGCCGCTCGTCCACGATTTTTCCCCCGGTCACTTCGCCCAGGCCCTCTCTCAGCCGGTGCTCGGAGATCACGCGGGCCTCGGGGCCCGCGAGCACGCGCCCCACCAGCGTCTCGAGCAGCCGGCGCATCTCCTCCGCCCGCCCGACGTAGAAGTCGTACGGCGGATCGACGAACACGAGATCCGCCGGCTCCAGCCGGTCGACGGCCTCGAAGGCGCTCCCGTACACCGCCCTGCCCTGTTCCGCGAAGCCGAGCCGCTCGAGGTTCTTCTCCACGGCCTCCAGCGAGCGGCGGTCCACGTCGAAGAACAGCGCGCGGGCCGCGCCGCGGGAGAGCGCCTCGAGGCCCAGGCTTCCGGTGCCTGCGAACAGGTCGATCACCGCCGCTCCTTCCAGCCGGGGCCGGAGGATCTCGAACACCGAGATCCTCATCCGGGCAAGCGCGGGGCGCACGTCGCGCCCCGGCACGCTGAAGAGCCGCCGGCCTTTGGCGGTCCCGCCCGTCAGACGGGGACCCTCGGGACCCTTCACGCAGGACGGTCTCCGACCCTGGACTCCAGTACCCCGTACTTCGCCTTTTTCAGCGCGGGAATCCTCAAGGCCATGACCGTGATGGCGCCCACGAAGAGCGCGAAGCCGGCGAGGACCACGATGGACAGGATCACGAACCAGCGGCGGCCCTTCGCCGCGGCCGCCGGGTCGTCGGGCGTTCCGCTCATTCGATCAGCGCCTTTCTGCGGAGCTGGTGATGGTAGTGCTGCGCGAAGCGGTGGGCTTCGTCGCGGACGTACATCATGAGACGCAGCGCCGGCGACGATTTTGGGAGCCGCAGGGGCTTTCCGTCGCGGAACAGCGTCTCCTCCTCCTTTGCCAGGGAGAGCAGGACCGGGGGGCTGACGCCCAGCTCCGCAAGCGCGGCGCGGGCCGAATTGAGCTGGCCGACGCCGCCGTCGATCAGCAGCCACTGGACGTGGGCGATGTCCACTCCTTCGATCGCGCGGGGCGGCCCGGGCAGCCCGAGGACGCGCCCCAGCTCCTCAAGGCCCTCGCGCGGATCCATGGGGGTGATGTCGCCCTCGAGGTAGTCGAGCTCCGACCTCTTCGAGAGGCCCTCGAGCGCCTTGATCTGGTCGCGCAGTTCCGCCGCCCGCTCGAATTCCAGCCCTTTGGAGGCCTCCTTCATCCGCACCCGGAGCTGGGCGACCACCTCGTCGCGTCCGCCGCCGAGGAAGCGGCGCAGCATCTCCACGTCGGCGCGGTAGCGGTCGCGGCTGATGCGGTCGGCGCAGGGGGCGCTGCAGCGGCCGATCGCGTGGAGCAGGCAGGGGCGGAAGAATCTCCGCTTGGGGTCGCTCTCGCGCATCTCGATCGAGCAGGTGGCGAACCTGAAGATCTTCTGGAGGACCCGGACGGCGTCGCGGAGCTCCCCGGCGCTCGTGAAGGGCCCGTAGGTCTCGGCGTTCAGCTCGTCGGTCTCGCGCACGACCCAGACCTTCGGGTAGTCGTCGAACTGGGTGATCGCGAGCATGGTGAAGGACTTGTCGTCCTTGAGGCGGTCGTTGTAGCGCGGCTGGATGTCCTTGATGAGACGCGCCTCCATCAGCAGCGCGTCGACCTCCGAGGGGGCGTGGAGGATCTCGATGTCTTCGACCTTGGAGACCATCGTCCGGATCCGGGGGTCGCCGTAGGAGTCGTGGAAGTAGGTGACGACGCGGTTCCTGAGGTTCTTCGCCTTTCCGATGTAGAGCGTCCGGCCCTTGGCGTCCTTCATGAAGTAGACGCCCGGCGTTTCGGGGAGCGATTGCAGGAGGCGCTTCAGCTTCCGGGGGGACACGGCGCCATTATAGCGAAGTCCGCCGTTTCTTTTGACTTCAGCAGGGGCCCTCACTAGAATACCCGCCCTATGGCCGAGGCCGCCCACACCCACACCCACGAGGAGAAGAAATTCTCGCCGACCGCCGAGGTCAAGGAGGTCGGTCCCTGCAAGCTCCAGCTCAAGATCGAGATCTCCGCGGCCCGGGTGAAGGATGAGATCGACCACAAGTACAAGGACCTCAACGACTCCATGGCGCTCCCCGGGTTCAGGAAGGGCCACGCCCCCCGGAACGTCCTGGAGCGCAAGTTCGGCAAGGCGCTCCTGGACGACCTCAAGTTCGAGATGATGAGCGGCTCCTTCGAGGAGGTCAAGGAGGAGAAGAAGCTCGAGCCGGTCGGCGAGCCGGAGCTCGAACCGGACAAGATCGTCCTGGAGGAGGGCAAGCCCTTCGTCTACGAGATGAAGATCGAAGTACGCCCGACCTTCACCATCAAGGACTACGAAGGCCTCAAGGTCACGAAGCCCGCCGTCACCGTCGAGGACAAGGACATCGACGCGGTCCTGAAGGGCTTCCAGGAGGCCAAGGCGGAGCTCATCCCCGCCGAAGACGACCTCGCCCGCGAGAACGACCAGCTGACGGCCGATTTCACGCTCGTCGTCGACGGGAAGCCGGTCGACACGTGCGAGAACAACGCGGTCTTCCTCACCCCCGACATCCAGTTCTTCGGCAAGGAGCTTCCGGAGTTCCACAAGTCGGTCGTCGGGAAGAAGGTCGGCGACTCGGTCGACGTCCCCGTCCAGCTCCCCGACAACTTCGGCGACAAGGCCCATGCGGGCAAGAACGCCGTGATCCGGACGGCGATCAAGGGCATCAAGCAGAAGAAGCTGCCCCCGGTCGACACGGACTTCGCGAAGAAGCACTTCGACATGGATTCCGTCGACGAGCTCAAGGCGGACATCAAGAAGCGCATCGAGCGTGAGAGGGAAGCCGGCGGCCGGGCGCTGATGGGCGAGAAGATCGTCGAACAGCTCGTCGCGGCGAACGACTTCCCGATGCCGGAGGGGCTGATCGCCTCGGGCACGGAGGAGGCGCTGCGGCGCGTCCACCTGGACCTGGCGATGAAGGGCACGCCCGACGAGGAGGTCCAGAAGACCCTGGAAACCGAGAAGTCCCAGTCCCGCGAGAACATGGCGAAGGCCCTCAAGGCCCACTTCATCCTGGAGCACCTGGCGAACAAGGAGAAGATCTTCGTCACGGAGGACCAGGTGGAGGAGCGGGTCAACCAGCTCGCCTCCCAGTACGGAAAGTGGCCGCACGAGATGAAGGCCTACCTCGAGGAGCGCGGCCTCCTGACCCAGCTCCGCCGTTCGATGCGCGAGGAGCTCGTGAAGGAATATCTGCTGTCGAAGGCCGTTATCGAGGAAGAGAAGAAGTAGAACCCGAGGACTGAGAACAAGCTATGGGCTACCTGACCCCGATCGTCATCGAAAAAACCGGCCGCGGCGAGCGCTCCTACGACATCTGGTCCCGGCTCCTCAAGGACAGGATCATCTTCATCGGGACCCCCATCGACGACTACATCGCCAACCTCGTGATCGCGCAGCTCCTGTTCCTCCAGATGGAGAACAAGAGCCAGGACATCAACATCTACATCAACACCCCCGGCGGCCACGTCTACGCGGGCATGGCCATCTACGACACGATGCAGTTCGTCCATTGCGACGTGGCGACCTACTGCATCGGGCAGGCCTCGAGCATGGGCGCGCTGCTGCTGGCGGCCGGGACCAAGGGCAAGCGCTACGCCCTCCCCCATTCGCGCATCATGATGCACCAGCCCTCCGGCGGCGCGCAGGGCACCGCCGCGGACATCCGCATCCAGGCCGACGAGATCCTGAGCCTCAAGAGGATCCTCACCCGGCTCTTCTCCAAGCATTCCGGCCAGACCATCGAGAAGGTGGCCAAGGACAGCGACCGGGACCACTTCATGTCGGCCGAGGAGGCCAAGAAGTACGGCCTGGTGGACGAGGTCGTCGAATCGCTTAAGGACGTCGACACCACCAAGGGCGGCGGCGACATGGCGGCCCGCGAGGATCGCTAGGACGGGCCCGGCCCCCTGCCCGAATCGCGACGTTAAAAATCCGCAACTCCAAAGGCGTTCCCTGACGATATAATGCCCAGAGTGAGGGAACAGCGCCCATGACCACCAAGAAGCGGGGGACCGACGACCGATTCTGCACCTTCTGCTCCAAGAGCCGGGGCGAGGTGCGGAACCTGATCGCGGGACCCGGCGAGATCTGCATCTGCGACGAGTGCGTCGAGATCTGCAACCAGATCCTCAAGGTCGAGAAGAAGCCCTCGGGCGCCAAGCTCAAGTCCAGCCACCGCCCCTATCCCCTCAAGAGGCTTCCCGTCCCCTCCGAGATCAAGGCCGAGCTCGACCGCTACGTCGTCGGCCAGGACCGGACCAAGAAGGCCCTCTCGGTCGCGGTGAACAACCATTACAAGCGCATCATGAACCCGGTGGAGAACGACGTCGAGCTGGAGAAATCGAACATCCTCCTGATCGGCCCCACCGGCTCCGGCAAGACCCTCCTGGCGCGCACCCTGGCGAAGATCCTCGACGTCCCCTTCGCCATCGGCGACGCGACGACGCTGACGGAGGCGGGCTACGTCGGCGAGGACGTGGAGAACCTGCTGCTCAAGCTGCTCCACGAGACCGACTTCGACGTGGAGCGGGCCGAGCGGGGCATCGTCTTCATCGACGAGATCGACAAGATCGCCAAGACGCAGAACAATCCGTCCATCACGCGCGACGTGTCGGGCGAGGGCGTCCAGCAGGCCCTGCTCAAGATGCTCGAAGGGACGATGTCCAACGTTCCGCCCCAGGGCGGGCGCAAGCACCCCGAGCAGGAGTACATCCAGATCGACACGACTCACATCCTGTTCATCTGCGGCGGCGCCTTCGACGGCCTGGAGAGCATCATCTCCCGCCGGCGCGGAAAGAAGCAGATCGGCTTCAAGACCGACGTGCCCGCGGGCGGCAACATGGACGAGCGCGAGCTCGGCGACACGCTGGAAGCGGTCGAGCCGGAGGACCTGATCGAGTTCGGCATGATCCCCGAGTTCGTGGGCCGCCTCCCCGTGCAGTGCGTGGTCCGTCCGCTCTCCGAGGAGCAGCTCACCCACGTGCTCACCGAGCCGAAGAACGCCCTGATCCGCCAGTACAAGCGGCTCTTCGAGATGGAGAACGCGAAGCTGGAGTTCACGAGCGACGCGCTCCGCGCCATCGCCCGGAAGGCCATCGAGAAGAAGACCGGCGCCCGCGCCCTGCGGCAGCTGGTCGAGAGCCTGATGCTCGACATCATGTACGAGCTCCCGGCGCGCAAGGACCCGAGGGAGTACGTCATCACGGACAAGAACGTCCGCGGCGAGGAGCCCGTGACCGTGCGTCCGATCAAGGCGGCGAAGAAGGAAAGCGATTCGAAGAAGGAGACGGCCTGACGGCCGTCCTCCGGGCTAGCCTCGCGCCAGCGCCACCAGGGCCTGCAGTTCCTCCGCCACCGTCCGGTCCACCTTCCCGTTCTCCGCTTTCCGTCCCAGCAGCGCCTTGAGCGCCAGCACCGAGATGCGGTCGGGATGGCCCTCCGGGAGCAGCCCCTCGGAGCGCGTCAGCAGGGCCTGGGCCGAGACGCGGTCCACCAGGATGCCCTGCGCGATCTTCGTCCAGGCGAGGGATTCGAAGCGCGGGAAGCCGAGATGCCGGACCTCCATCGCGAGCTGCCGGGCCTCGGAGAGCGCCTCGGGCGCCATGCCCGCCCGCAGCCGGTACTTGGAGGCCTCGAGGGCCAGGCGCAGTTCCAGGATCCAGGAGCCTGACTTGCGCGCCGCCGCGCGCGCCGCCTCGACGTGCTCGCGCGCCCGCGCCAGCTTCCCGAGGCGGCTCCAGGTCTGCGCAAGCAGGTGGTGGGCCAGCGCCTCGGCATCGGAGTCCCCGGTCTCCCACGACGCGCCCATCGCCGCCTCGAAGGAGCGGCGGGCCGAATCGTAGTCCTCCAGGAGGAAGCGCTCCAGTCCGCGCGCGAAGGAGCCCAGGAAGACCAGCCGCGGCGTCTGGCCCGCGGGCGGGGTCTTCTCGAGCAGCCGGGCCACGCCCGAGAGGGCGGAGCCGTCGCCGAGCCGCGACGCGTTCAGCAGCGAGCGGAGCACCGCCCGCGCATAGAGCCGTTCGTCGGCATGGGGATCGACCGCGCCGACCGCCGACGCGTAAAGCCAGCGGGCGTGGTCGAAGCGGCCCTCGAGCTCCGCCGCCTCGCCGAGAACCAGGCAGAGCTCGGAGCGCATCTTGAGCGGCAGCTTCCGGGCGTTTTTTCCGTAGAACTGACGGAGGGACAGGGCGAGCGCGGCCCCCGGCTTGCGGGTCCAGGCCGCCTGGAGCTTTTTCGCCTGCGAGAGAGCGGTCGCCATGGGCCCGAACGTTATCAGGAAACCGCGGCGGGGTTCAAGGAGAATCGCGCCCCTTTACGAACGGACCCGGGCGCCCTTAGAATGCCCGCGATGCGGCGCCTCCTCATCGCGATGGTCGTCCTCGCCGGCTGCGGACGTGAGCCCGATCCACCCCCGCCGCCGCCCGCTCCGATCCAGCCGCCCAAGCCCTCCCCTCTCGGCAAGACCACGGCGGCGCCGCTCGACCGGATCGCCTTCGTCCGGGAGGACGGGATCTGGACGGCGAACGCCGGCGGCGGGGACCTCCAGCGGATCGTGCCGCCGACGATCCCGCGGGCTTCGGAGCCCGCCTGGGGCCCGGACCGGCGCTGGCTGGCCTTCACGGCGGGCCCCGATCCGGAATTCAACCTCTTCGCGCGCAACGTCTTCATCGCGCGGCATGACGGAAGCGACCTGATCCAGGTGACTCCCGGTCCTCGGGCCGGCCCGCCCCCGGACGACGCCCCCAAGGGCATCGTCCGCGGCCGCGCGATCCTCGCCAGCGACATCGCCCGCCGCCCGCTCGCCCGGCTGCGCGTGACGGCCGCCGGTCAGCGCCGCGCGGAGGCGACCGACCCGGAGGGAAACTTCCAGACCTATCTCCCCGTCGGCGGCGGCTGGGTGAAGATCTCCGGCGAAGTCGACGGCCGGCCGGTCGTCGCCTGGAGATTCGCCTTTGCCGGCGAAGGGCGCATCACCGAGCTCAAGGACGTCGCCGTCAGCTTCGCCGGGGACGACGTCGCCGCCGCCCCCGCCTGGAGCTCCGACGGGAGGCAGCTGATCTACGTCCTGCGCCACGCCCCGCTGGAGCGCCGGGGCGGCGCGCCGCGCGCGTCCCTCCGCCGCATCAAGACGGACGGATCGGGCGACGAGACCCTCGCCACCTTCGCCGAGTCGACGGTGATCGCCGGCCCGGTCGTCCGCGGCGACTCCGCGTGGTGCAAGATGTCCGACGGCACGCTCCTGCGCTTCGATCTCAAGAACAAGGCGGTCGCCGAGTCGCGGCCCTCGGGCATCAGCGCGCCCGACGCGCTCTCGGTCTCGCCCGACGGCCTGACGCTGGCGACGCTCATGCTGGACGCGGCCGGCGCCCGCTCGATCGTGCTGATCCGCAAGGAGGGCTCGGAGACGATCTCGCTGAAGCCCGGCGAGCCGGCGATCCACGCCCTGGACTTCTCGCCCGACGGCACGAAGCTCGTGCTCGACCGGCACGGCCCCGACGGCAAGTCCTCGATCTGGATCCTCACGCTCGCCTCAAGGCAGTTCGCGCCCCTGACGGATCCGGGCTCCGACCCGGTGTGGCATGGTCGATAAGAGCCCGCCGCGGATCCGGGCGATGTTCGACCAGATCTCGCCCCGCTACGACTTCCTCAACCACCTGCTGAGCCTCAACTCGGACGTGCTCTGGCGCCGGAAGGCGGCCGCGCTCTGCGAGGGCGCCCGGAAGGTCCTGGACGTCTGCTCCGGCACGGGCGACATGGCCTTCGAGATCCAGCGCCGCTGGGGCGCCGAGGTCGTGGGCAGCGACTTCGCCTATCGGATGCTCCAGATCGGACGGCTCAAGGCCGCGCGGAAGTCGCTCGGCGACCGCGTCCGCTTCCAGCAGGCCGACACGCTGCGCCTCCCCTACCGCGACGGCAGCTTCGACGCGTCGACCGTCGCGTTCGGGATCCGCAACGTCGTCGACACGGAAGGGGGTATCCGCGAGATGACGCGCGTGGTGCGGAGCGGCGGCCGCGTGGTGATTCTCGAGTTCACGCTGCCCTCGAACGCGCTTCTCCGGAAGGGCTACCTGGCCTACTTCGGCAACGTGCTTCCGCGCATCGGCCGGATGATCGCGCGGTCGGAGATCGACGCCTACCGCTACCTGCCCGACTCGGTGGCCCGCTGGCCGCAGCCCGGGGAGCTCAAGGCGATGATGGAGCGGTCCGGGCTCCGCGACGTGACCTTCGACCTGGTCTTCGGCGGCGTCGCGGCGATCCACACGGGCGTCAAGTCCTGACGACGCCCGATTCCCGTTAAGTCCGCGGGGCCCGGGCGGATCAGAGGTCATGAACATCCACCGCCTCGACGCCTTCGTCAACCTCTCCTGCGTCTGCCGCAGCGTCCACACGCTGTCGCGCGACCACGCGGTCGACGACTCCGGCACGCGCCTCTGGCAGTGCGTGCCCTGCGGGAGCCGCTTCATGATCGCCCACGTCCCCGGGACCGAAGCGGGCGACGAGACGATCCTTCCGGTGTTCATCGAGGAGGAGAGCCCCTCGGGCGACGCCGCCCTCCTGGGCCGGCGCCGCGAGGACTGGGACGCGCACGACGTGCCGCCGGACCTCCGCTTCGAATGCCGCTGCGGCTCACGCCTCGTGGTGCTCCGGAAGTCCTACGGCTGCGCCCAGCGCTGCCCGCGCTGCGCCGCGCGGATCGCGATCGGCCTGGGCTACGACGGCGAGTCCGGCCGGCCCGTGCCGATCGCCGACTACCTCGAAGCCTGACATTCGCCTTGTGGCGGGGAGCGGGCCCCGGTACGATGGACGCATGATCGAGCCCGAGGAGCAGTTTCCGCCGACCTACCCGCCCGGGTTCGAGCCGCCCAGCGACATCAACGTCCCCTGGTACGCCTGGGTCCTCTGGCCCCTCGCGGTGATCACCGCGCTGGTGCTCACCGCGACGCTCTTCCACGGCTGCATGGCCGGCCTGTCCTGATCTTGCTGTACACCCCCCGGCGCCGGCGATAAACTTTCGGCCATGCCCTACCGCGACCTCCAGCATTTCATCGAGGTTCTCGAGCAGAAAGGCCGGCTCAAGCGCATCAAGACCGAGGTCTCCCAGGACCTCGAGATCGCCGAGATCAGCGACCGCACGACGAAGAAGGGCGGGCCCGCCCTCCTCTTCGAGAACGTCAAGGGCCACACGATGCCCGTCGCGATCAACCTCTTCGGCTCGAGGGACCGGATGGCCCTCGCGCTCGACGTCGACGCCCTGGAGAACCTGCCCGAGCGCCTGGGCTCCATCCTCGCGCTGGCGATGAACCCGCCCACGGGCGGCTTCCTCGAGAAGATCAAGACCCTGCCGAAGCTCATGGAGATGGCGAGCTTCATGCCCAAGACGGTCGACGGCGGCCTCTCGTGGCGGCTGCCGCGGATCGTGGGCATGGCCCAGGCGCAGCGGATCATCTTCGAGGACCCGGACATCGACGCCGACGAGGCCCACGCGCTGGGGATCATCCACCAGGTGATCCCGCAGTCGGAACTCGTGAAGAACCTCGAGGCCCTCGTGGAGAAGTCCAAGCTGCAGAGCCGGGGCCTCTTCGCGAAGAACCGCAAGCTGCTGCTGGAGAGCCAGTCGCGGGCGATCGGGGCGACCTACGAGGCGGAGGCGATGGCCATGAAGATCGCCGCCGGGACGCCGGACGGCCGCGAGGGCATCGAGGCCTTCATCGCGAAGAGGCCCCCCAAGTTCACCTCATGAAGACGGAGGCGCTCAAGGAGCTGGTCGCCGGCCTCGACCTCCAGACGGACCTGTGGTGGCTGGCGATGATCCTCTCCGGATTCCTGTCCACCTTCCTGGCGGCCTTCGGCTTCCGCGACGCCGGCGCGTTCTTCATCTACCTTGCCGTGCTCGTGCGCCTGGCCATCGCGGTCGGGATCTCGCAGCAGCCCTTCGGCGCGGTGTTCGGTCGCCTGCTGCCCTTCGGGCTGGTCACCGGGGTCTTCGCGCTCTTCGGCGACCACATGCTGGTGAACTGGAGCGAGGGCGGCCAGCGGATCTATCCCGACCGCGCGGGCGTGCTGCTCTCGTCGCCGATCTACCTGCCGCTGCTCTGGGCCTGCTCGATCATCGAGTTCGGCTACGTGATCGTGCGGATCTGGGGGCTGGCGTCCACGATGGTGCCCGGCGAGGCGGCGACGGGCGCGACGATGGTGGCGGGCGGGCTGATCGCGGCGATCTGGACGGCCTGCACGGACTTCTGGGCGGTGCGGGCGGGCTGGTGGAGCTACCGGCCCGGCAAGGTGGTCCTGGGCGGCGCCTGCGCGCTCTACGTGGTGATCGCCTCCTTCTTCATCTACTGCATGTTCCTGCCGCTCCTGCTCCGCTACCTGTCCTGCCCGGGAAGCCGGGTCTACGCCTCGGTGCGCTACGGGGCGATCTTCGGGGGCGTGATCTTCCTCTCCTACGTGGCGGCCCACGTCCTGGTCGAGCACCGCATCTGAAAGGGAGGCGCGCATGGCGCTGACGCCGTCGACGATGTCGCCGCTGGGAGCGGCGGCGCCCGACTTCTCGCTCGAGGACACCGTGAGCGGGGAGACGCTGACGCTCTCGAGCTTCGCGGGGAAGAAGGCCCTCCTGGTGATCTTCATGTGCAACCACTGTCCCTACGTGAAGCACCTGAAGGAGGGCCTCGTGAAGCTCGGCCGGGACTACGAGAAGACGGACGCGGCGATCGTGGCGATCAGCGCGAACGATCCGGCGAGCCATCCCGACGACGCGCCCGCCAGGCTGGGGTCGGAGGCGAAGGCGCTGGGCTATCGCTTCCCGGTGCTCTTCGACGCGACGCAGAAGGTGGCGCAGGCCTACCGCGCGGCCTGCACGCCGGACTTCTTCGTCTATGATGCGGCGCGGAAGCTGGCCTACCGGGGTCAGTTCGACGCGAGCCGCCCGGGAAACGGGGTGCCGGTGACGGGGTCGGACCTGCGGGCGGCGCTGGACGCGCTGCTGGCGGGGAAGCCGGCGGCGTCGAAGCAGCAGCCGAGCGTCGGCTGCAACATCAAGTGGCGCGCGGGCAACGAGCCGGACTACGCCTGAGGAAAGCTACTTCCGTTCGAAGGCGCGGACCTGCGTCGTCACCGTCTGATCCGAGGAGCCCGACATCAGCACGACCGACCGGACGCAGCCGCCGGGAACCTGGTCGGAGTGCCAGGTCGTGAGGCTGATCCGGCCCATCGGTTCGTCGGCGGACTTTTCGACGCGGCGGCAGGGAAGGGTCCGGCCGGCAATCTCAAGCGTTTCCTCTCCGACCTTCGGGACTGCGTCCTTGAAGATCTGATTCCAGCCGACCTTTGCCACCTCCGCATATCCGCCCTCGCCGTCTTCCTCGCGGAAGGTTTCCTGAACGGGTTCCTCGGGCGGGGGAAGGGCGGGAAGGGCCTCGCGTCTCCGGGTCTCCTGAGTCTGACCGTCGAAGGTGAGCCGGGAGAGGATCTCGAGAACGAGCCGGTCGGGATGACGCTCCGCCAGCGTCACGGTGATCTCGCTGGTCGACCGGAACGACATCTCGGGCATCAGCGCGCGCAAGGAGGCCAGCATTTCCGGAGCCAGGCCCTGGCCGGGGAGGCTCATGCGGGTCAGGGATTCGCTCTCGTAGGTGACGAAGGACCCGATGTTGCAGCCGGCCCAGCCGGCGAAGTCGGATCCAATCATCGCTGGAAGGATACCCCGGTGGCCCGGGCGTCAGGTTTCCTATTGATTTCGCCGGGGAGCCGCTTAGAATAGGCCCCCGTTCCACTACCAAAACGCTTCTTTACTGGGGCGTAGTGTAACGGTAGCACCGCAGATTCTGGATCTGCTTGTCTAGGTTCGAATCCTAGCGCCCCAGCCATTCG